>CAYXXQ010000071.1:0-4251 GCA_964469075.1 uncultured Rhodobacter sp. | reverse complement strand
CGTTTTGGGAGCCCTATGAAACCCTGATTGAACCCGATATCGCCGACCTTGATAATGCCCCCTCAGGCGGATTTGCCGGGTCAATAACAGCGGCGTTGTTTCTGCGGCGATTCGTCGAAAACGCCGGGGTTTTCGCGCATTTTGACATTTACGGCTGGAACCCTACAGCGGCACCAGCCCGCCCGAAAGGCGGCGCATTTCTGGCAGCACGCGCGATTCTTGAAGCAGTGATGCAAAAGGTGGTCACCTGATGGATCCACGGCTGACCCCAAGCAATGGCCGCGTTGCCCATGTCTCGGTGCAAGGCAAGGTGGCGGCTTCGCGGTTCACCGAGGGTAAGATACAGCAAATCAGCGTGCCGATCAGCGATCTGTTGCGCAGCCCGGAAGGTGGTTTGGATCGCCAACTGCTGCGCGGGGCCGCTTTTCTGCTACTGGAGGATGCCGGGCCACAAGGCTTTGTCTTTGGCCAGTCGGTGCACGATGGTTATGTCGGATATCTGAAGGCGGTACATTTGCATGACCCGGCACAACCGTCCCATCGGCTGACAGCGCTGGCCAGCCACAGCTATCCCCGGCCCGATTTCAAAACGCGGCCGCTTTGCTGCCTGTCTTTTGGCAGTCTTGTGACCGTGACGGGCGAACAGGGGGATTTCCTGGCGCTGGCGGATGGCGGTTTCATGCCGCGCCAGCATTTGGCCCCGGTCGACGCGCCTGTGCCTGACCCGGTGGCCTGTTTTGAAGGCTTTCTGGGCGTTCCCTATCTTTGGGGTGGCAATTCTGTCTGGGGGGTTGATTGCTCTGGCGTGGTACAGCTGGTGCTGGAGGCCGCAAATCAAACATCCGAACGCGATGCGGATATGCAGGAGTCCGGGCTGGGCCAACTTCTGCCACCTGACGCGGCCTTGCAGCGCGGGGATCTGGTCTTTTGGCAAGGCCATGTCGGGATGATGCGCGATGCGGAAACCCTGATCCACGCCAATGTGCATCACATGGCCGTCGCGTCCGAACCGCTGGCCGTGGCCATCGCGCGTATTCAGAAAAACGGCGGCGGGCCGGTGACATCGCGCAAGCGGCTTTAGGGGTTAGTTAACCGCACGGATCAGTTTCTTTTCCAAGACCCTGAGCACGGTTTTCAGATCATGGCCGCGCTTTAGGATCTGCCCGTCGATCCCGACCACGGAATACATGCCCTGGCGGGATTTCAGCTTGGGCCGCTTTTCGATGCGGTAAAGCGGGTTTTCAGCGGTGCGGCGAAAGACCGAGAAAACCGCAACCTCGCGCAGGCAGGAAATCCCGTAATCGCGCCACTCGCCGGCGGCGACCATCCGGCCATAAAGCGACAGAATCACCGCAAGCTCAGTGCGGTGATAACTGACTTGTTCGGGCAAACCCTTGGCACGAAACAAATCGGAGGCGTTTTCGACACTCATCCCCGCAGTTTGTCTGCGATTTCCAGGCAAATCAAGCGGCACCACTTTTTCGTCGGGACTTTACCGCGAAAAGACCGGTTTCCGACCCTTTTTCCGCCGCCATTGGTAGCGATACCATGTCCTGTAGCGAGCGAAGGCTCACCCCGGTGTTGTGGTAATCAGCCCCCACCCAGATCCACGGCACCGGGGGCTACGTGATAAACTTGAAGAAAACCTGCCCCCGGTGAATGCCGGGGGTTTTTTCTTGTCAGGTCCGCGATACGTTCTGTATCCGCCAAAGCACATCCAATCCTAGAGCGTTTGCATTTGACGTGGTTCGCATGTCACTGGCCTTGCCTGTGACGGGCATGCTTATGCCAAGCATGCCAACCTTTCCGAAGGGGCGGCGTTCGCGTCACATCGGTAGGTTTTGCGCCAAAGCCAACAGAACAAGGGGTTTTCGTGTTGGTTGTTTCCAAACGCGAAACCCAGCGTTTCTTTGATTAACGTGAAAGCCTGACTATCGCCGTATTCTGATCCCGGTTCTGCCCCGAACCATTGGCATAACTGATCCTGTAGCGAGCGAAGGCTCACCCCCGATGCGGCGGTTAATCAGCCCCCACCCAGATCCGGCGCATCGGGGTCTACCTAAGACCAAAAGCCCGCCTTAACCGGCGGGTTTTTTGTTTTGGGATCTGCGGCCGTCAGGGCTGTTAAGCCTTTGGAAATAAACTGCCCTGAAATGGTCGCGTTGTCTCCCAAGCCCTGCCTGGATTCGTGGCGATAAGGGTTTTGTAGCTTACATAGCTTCCCTCGGCGCCACGCTGTATCAGCCCCCACCCAGATGCGTGGCGTCGAGGATTTTCTCTTAAAATCGCTGTTGGAATTCCCCGAAGGGGGGTCTAGCCTGCCGTCAACATTTGTTTGCGACTGCGGGGCCAAATTATGCGTGACTTTCATTTTCCAGGACGTTCGGCGGTTTATGCCAGCAACGGCATGTGTGCGACGTCACATCCATTGGCGGCCAAAGTTGCCATTCAGATGCTTGAATCCGGTGGCAATGCCGTTGATGCGGCGATTGCGGCGGCTGTTTTGCTGGGGATTTGTGAACCGCAAATGACCGGCATCGGTGGCGATTGCTTTGTGCTGGTAAAACCGGGCGGCGAGGATCGGGTGGTTGCGCTGAACGGATCCGGCCGGGCGCCAAAGGCGCGCACGGCGCAGGCGATGCGCGATGAAGGGCATCAAACTGTGCCGGTTTATGACCAGCATGCGGTTACTGTGCCCGGTGCGATTGATGCGTTTTGCCGATTGTCCCGCGATTGGGGCAAAATGGGGTTAAAAGCGGCCCTTGCACCGGCAATTCATTACGCCGAAGCCGGTGTTCCAGTGGCCCCGCGCACAGCGTTTGACTGGGCCAATTCGGCGGATACCCTGCAAGGCGATGCCCGCAAGTTTTATCTGTTTGACGGCAAAGCCCCACGCCCCGGCCAGTTGTTCCAGGCGCCAAAGCAGGCCGAAGTGCTGCGCCGGATTTCGATGGAAGGCCGCGCCGGGTTTTATGAAGGCGAAGTGGCCGAAGACATGGTAGCCTCGCTGAACGCGATGGGCGGCGTACACACGCTGGACGATTTCGCCAACACCGCCTGTGATTATTCCGATCCGATATCGGGCCACTACAAAGGCGTTGATCTGGTTGAGCATCCGCCAAACGGCCAGGGCGCAACCGCGATCTTGATGAACAACATCCTAAGCCATTTCGATCTGCCCGGGTTGGATGCGTTTGGCAGTCAGCGCGCCCATCTTGAGGCCGAGGCGGCGAAGCTGGCTTATGATGCGCGCAACCGGTTCATCGCTGATCCCGAGATGACGACGCGGCTGGATCATATGTTGGCCCCGGAAACCGCAGCGGCACTGGCGGCATTGATTGATCCGAAGACGGCGATGCAGTCGGCGCATCAGATCAGTGAGGCCGTGCACAAGGAAACCGTTTATCTGACCGTCGTTGATAAGGATCTGATGGCGGTTTCGCTAATCTATTCGATCTTTCATGGTTTCGGCTCGGGCCTTGCGTCAAAGAAATTTGGCATCAATTTCCAGAACCGAGGGGCTGGCTTCACGCTGGAACAGGGCCACCCGAACGAGGTGGGCGGCGATAAACGCCCGATGCACACGATCATCCCGGCGATGTTGCAAAAAGACGGTCGGGTGATCATGCCCTTTGGTGTGATGGGCGGCGCGTATCAGCCCAATGGTCACGCGCGTATCGTCTCAAACTTGGTTGATTACGGGATGCATCCGCAGGCGGCACTGGATGCACCGCGCAGTTTCTCGGATGCGGGCGATATGCAGGTTGAGCGTGGCTATAGCGAACAGGTTCGCCAGGAACTGACGGATCTGGGCCACAAGATTTCGATCCCGGATACACCCATCGGCGGCGGTCAGGCGATCTTGATTGACTATGAAAACGGTGTGTTGGAAGGCGCGTCTGATCCGCGCAAAGACGGCTGCGCGCTGGGCTATTGATCTTTGATGCCGGTTAGGAGTTTTGATGCCGATTAAACCCGTAAAAGACCTTGTGGCCGAAGCCCGGGCCGAGATCACTATCATCCCAACCGCCGAGGCGATTGCTTTGCATGGCAAGGACGACGTGCTGTTCGTAGATCTGCGCGACGTGCGCGAGTTGGATCGCGAAGGCCGCATTCCCGGTGCGTTTCACGCGCCGCGCGGCATGTTGGAGTTTTGGGTTGATCCCGCCAGCCCCTATCACAAACCCGCCCTTGCGACCGATCAGAAGAAACTGTTCTTCTGCGCCAGCGCCTGGCGTTCAGCCCTGTCGG
>CAYXXQ010000070.1:0-11911 GCA_964469075.1 uncultured Rhodobacter sp. | reverse complement strand
CAAACACCGCGTCATAATCGCGTTCCAGATCCTCAAACGAGATATCCTTGCCGATCTTGGTGTTGGTCTTAACCTCGACCCCCATATCAAGGATGCGCTTGATCTCACCGTCCAGCACATCGCGCGGGGTCCGGTAGCCGGGGATGCCATAACGCATCATGCCGCCCAGTTTCGCGTGCCCTTCAAAAATCGTGCAAGCATGGCCCTTGCGGCGCAACTGATAGGCCGCTGTCAGGCTGGCAATACCGCCACCGATCAGCGCGATGCGCTTGCCGGTTTCAGCCCCGGCAGGGCGCAGTGCCAAGTTGTTATGAAGCGCATGATCGCCGATGAAATGTTCCACCGCGTTGATGCCAACGTGATCTTCAACTTCATTGCGGTTGCAGCCGTCTTCGCAGGGGGCAGGGCAAACCCGGCCCATGATCGCCGGAAACGGGTTGGCGTCGGTTGATCGCATGAAAGCGTAATCAGCCCAGTTGGTTTCATTGCCGTCCGCATCCAGGGGCGGCTTTTCGACGCCGCGCACGATATTCAGCCAGCCGCGAATATCTTCGCCTGCCGGGCAACTGCCTTGGCAAGGCGGGGTGCGATGCACATAGGTCGGGCATTTATACGAGGTATCCTGGACAAAAATCTTGTCTTCCAGATCCCAATCATCCGGGGTCTCACCGTCGCGATACCGCCGAAATGTATGCTGCTCGTCCTTCATTGGCTACCCTCCCGTTCAAGCCCCTGCCGCTTCTGGCAGATCCACGTCTTCGTCGGTTTTCTGTCCGTCCAGAATGATCGCATTGCCGACCAGTTGGTGAACCGACAGGATTGAATCCATTTCATATCCGAATTTTGGCATGACCTTGGAGAACTGGGTTTTACAGATGGCGCAAATCGCCGCCATATGGGTCACGCCGTGGTCTTCCGTCACCTGCTGCAACGCTTTCATTCGTGGGCTGGAGCCCTTGACCCGGAGGTCCATCAGCTCATCCGTCAGCAAGCCGCCACCGCCACCACAGCACACCGTGCTTTCCTTGATCGTGTCTTGATCCATGTCGAAATAGTTGTTGCAGACCGCTTTCAGCACGTTGCGCGGGATTTCAAACTGCCCGCCGGGCGTGTCGCCCATGCGGCTGCCCCGCGCGACGTTGCAACTGTCGTGATAGGTCATGCGGTATTCGTCGTTCTTCGACTTGTCGAATTTCAAATTGCCTTTTTCGATCTCGTTCCAGGTAAACTCCAGAATATGCTGGGGCACTGGATAATTCGGATCAAGAAAGTCAAACGGCCCGGCCAGCGTGTTCAGGAATGAATAGGCCACCCGCCAGGCATGACCACATTCACCAAAGACGATGCGCTTCACACCCAGATCTTCGGCGGCTTTGCGAATACGCAGTGATACTTCGCGCATGTTCTCGTACGAGCCGATGAACATGCCGAAATTCGCCGCTTCTGACGCATAAGAACTGATCGTCCAGCTGACCCCAGCCTGGTGAAACACCTTGGCATAGCCCAGCAGCCCGTCGATATGCGGATCGGCAAAGAAATCGGCCGAGGGCGTAATCAGCAGGATATCGGCACCCTTTTCATCCAGCGGTAGGCGCACGGAAATGCCGGTTTCTTCCTCAAGGTCTTCTTCCAGATCTTCCAGCGTCGCGCGCAATGCCTTGGGGTTCAGGCCCAGGTTATTGCCAACGGTTTTGACCTTGCCGATGATCTCGTTACAGTATTTCTGGCCCTTGCCGACGGTATCCAAAATTTCCCGCGCGGCCATCGAAATCTCAGCCGTATCAATGCCGTAAGGACAGAAGACCGAGCATCGGCGGCACTGGCTGCACTGGTGGTAATAATTATACCATTCGTCCAACACTTCCTTGGTCAGATCACGTGCACCGACCAGCCAGGGGAAATGTTTGCCAGCAAAAGTGAAATACCGGCGGTAAACGCTGCGCAACAAATCCTGTCGCGCCACCGGCATGTTTTTCGGATCACCCGTGCCCAGAAAGTAATGACATTTGTCGGTACAGGCGCCGCATTTCACGCAGGCGTCAAGGTAGACCTGAAAGGCGCGATTCTTGTCGGCCAGATCAGCCATTTTCGCCAGCGCAACTTCTTTCCAGTTATCGACCAACTCACCGGGGAAACCCAGGGCCTCCTGATGGGCGGGGTGGGCGGGATAGGATTCCAGATCGGCCATCGCGCCACAGGCAAGCCGCGGGATTTCCAGCGGGTGACCATCGGGGCCGCGAACGTCGTTGACGGGTTTCTTGTCGTCATCAAGTGGTGCCATGATCCCGTCCCCTATTATTTCTCTAGCTCAGCGGCCCAAGGTGCCAAGTGCCGCTTTTCGCGTGGGTTATCGACCTGATTGCGGGACGGGCTGAAAAACAGGCCCGGCGCATGCAGCAGTTTGGAAATCGGAAAAATGATCATCAGGATCGCGACCAGACCAAGATGCACCAACAGCACAGGATGCGCGGGCAAGTCATTGATCTGAAACCGCATCAGCCCGGTGAAAAACACTTTCACGGCGACGATATCGGTCTTTGACACGAATTTCATAAACAAGCCGCTGACACCGATGCCGATCAGCAAAGCCAGCATCAAATGGTCCGACGGGCTTGAGATATAGCGGATACGTTCCACCAGAAACCGCCGCGCCCACAGACCAATAAGGCCAAGAACCATCGCAAAACCGGCATAAATGCCAAAGGGCTGCACCCACTCAACCCAGAACCAAACCGGCTGGGTGAAGTAGCGGAAATGCCGTAGCAAAACCAGCAACAGGCCAAAATGGAACAGATAGCCAAACAGCCAAATCCACTTATTGGCCTTGAACAGGCTTTCGAAGAAAACCACCTCGCGGAACATCCGCAAAATGACCCCCCCGCGTGTAGTTGGCGCGGGAGTGGTCGGAATCTTCAACGGCGCAGGAGTCCGTGCATATTTTCTGATCTTCAAGCCAACCCCGACCACCAAAAGGGCCGTGGCGACATAGAACAGCAGCGCGTAAAGCGTTGACAACACTTCGGACTCCTCCCAGAATTCGCCCCCGAAGAATTATTACTTTTCAGGGACTTAAGTGTGATCTACGGCGTTCCGGGCGACCCGTGACACATCACAGGCAGGCAGGGCCCGAAACGCTGTCAGGGCTTAGATACAGCCGGTCGGCTTGGGCAGGCCTGCGATCTTACAGGCTTGTTTTGCCGGTCCGTAAGGGAACAATTCATACATGTATTTGTTGTTGCCTTTGTCCGGGCCCATCGACTTTTTGACGGCTTTGATCAGAACGCGAACCGCCGGGGCGATTTGGTATTCTTCATAGTAATCGCGCAGAAAGTTCACGACTTCCCAGCGTTCACCGTCCATTTCGATGTCTTCGGCCTTGGCGATCACTTCAGCCAGTTCCTTGGACCAATCACCCAGATTGGTGATGTAGCCTTCTTCGTCATGCTCGACGGTCGTGCCGTTTATTTCATATGCAGACATCTCTGTCTCCTTTCGGTTTTGATCCCCCACGGATCTGTTGAAATCTTAAAGCCAGGCTTGGGTGCGGTCGTGGTCTGCCGCAAGGCCTACAAATTTGACGTAATCAACCGGTTTCACCCCTTCAATGAGGCGGGCTGGGTCAATTCCGCGCGCAGCGATATCGCCCTCCAGCACATAGATCGCGACCGATCCAGCCTTGGCGGCAACCGCGGCGGCAATGCCTGTGCCCTTGGCCCCGCCATAAACCCCGTCTTCGATCATCAGAATCGCATCGCCATCCTTGGCGTGGTTCAGACAGCTCAGCAGGGTCTGGGTTGAAAAGGGCGATTTGTTCACGGTGTGTAGTGTCGACATGATCTACCCCTTTCCTAGAAACTTAAAACGACGTCTTGGTCGGCCATGATGTCGGCCATTTCGGCGCGGCTGATGATGCGGATCGACGGTTTTTCTTCATAGTCGTCATCTTCATCTTCATACGTGACATCCAGCAGATCGCCCGCTGTCAGGCCGCGTTCATCCAGCGATTCCTGTTCGACAAACAACTTGGTCACTTCATAATCGCCCAGTGCCCGGAAAGTCGGCGAGAAGTTCTTCACCCCGATCCCATCCGTTTTTTGGCCCTTGACCAGTTGGAACACGCCGTCATCCAGAAAGGCCATCGACACATCCTGATCAAATGCCGCGCCAATCAGCACGACCTCAAGCGATTCAAGCGCATAGATCGTGCCATAAGGCGCCTTGCGGTTCACATAGAGAAATTTTTTTATGTCTTCGCTCATCGTTTTCCCCTTAGTCGCCAAATGTCATCAGACGATCGGTCTGAATGCCCATTTCGATCAGCTGGCCAAGCCCGGAAATCCGGAAACCCTCAGCGATGTTATTTGCGTCTTTACCCTGACGGGTCGCCTCGTTCTCATCCAGCAGGCCGCGGCGTTGAGCAGCGGCGATACAGATCACCAGATCTGTGCCGTGCTCAGCCGCCAGGGCGGTCCATTGCTGCTGAATATTGCGCTCGTCCTGCGGCGGGATCGACAGCCGTGTGCCGACATTGACCCCGTCATGATAGAAAAAGACGCGCGGGACTTCGTGACCTTCAGCCAAAGCGGCTTTGACGAAATGATACGCCGTGTCCGATGCCTGATGGGTATAAGGCCCCTCGCTGACAACTATTCCGAATTTCACTGGTCCTGCTCCTTAAAAGTGAACGTGTGCCGAGCCGTTCAAAGTTTTCCGCGCACCGGTCCAGGTATCCAGATGGTGCTTGGTGAACGCCATGTCCGTCATCTCAAAGAACCGGCTCCAGCCGATGCGTTCGATCCATTCGCCCATCCGCTCCCAATGCTTGGCGTCTTTCTTGTAGGCGTCGACGATCTTGCGAACGACGGCGGCAACTTCGGGCCAATGCGGGGCGTTGTTGGGCAGGTTGGCAACCGCCAGCTTGTGGAAGGTCGGCTTGGAGCGCGCGTTAGAGTGTTTGCCCCCAACCCAGATCGCGATCTTGGTGCTTTCGGCGCCATTGATCTGCATCGGCGGGCAAGGCGGATAACACGCCCCGCAGCAAACACATTTCTTTTCGTCAACTTCGAGGCTCGGCTTGCCGTTGACCATTGCAGGCCGGATCGCCGCCACCGGGCAACGCGCGACAACAGCCGGGCGTTCGCAGACGTTGGCAACCAGATCGTGATTGATCTTCGGCGGCTTGGTATATTGCACGTTGATCGCAATATCACCTTGTCCACCACAGTTGATCTGGCAGCACGAGGTCGTGATCCGCACGCGGTTCGGCATTTTTTCCTGCACGAATTCGTCATGCAGTTGGTCCATCAGCGATTTGACCACACCGGAGGCATCGGTTCCCGGAATGTCGCAGTGCAGCCAGCCCTGCGTATGGGAGATCATGGAAACCGACGCTCCGGTGCCGCCAACTGGGAAACCATTGCTTTGAAGCGCTTCGACCAAGGGTGCGACTTTCGCCTCGTCCTCGACCATGTATTCGATGTTTGAACGTGTGGTGAAACGCACATGCCCATCGGCATAATCGTCGCCAATATCGGCCAGCTTGCGGATGGTGAACACATCCATCTGGCGCTGGGTGCCAGCGCGCACGGTGAACAGTTCCTTGCCGTCTTTGGTGACGTGGCGCAGAACGCCGGGACGCGGGCGATCATGGTAATCCCAATTGGCCTGATTGGCGACCATCATCGGGTGCATATACTGGATGTGGTCTGGAACGCCTGATTCAATCGCGGTGCGGTGTTTCTGTTTCTCGCTCATTTTCAATTCTCCCTTTTGGCGCCCTTCCCCCTGGGGGAAAGGGTTTTGCCAAATACTGATGTCTTATTCCGAGGCGACGGTCATGCCGGCAGAAAGGGCTTTACGCTCAAACCACTTGGCCGCTTCCTCGTCAAAGTCGTCGGTCCGCACGTAAGAGGACGTCCGCGGGTGGTTGACCATGTTCGGGTCAACCTCAACCCCGACCGCGTCAAGGAAGGTCGGCAGGCTGACACGGTCGATGGTTTCACCGATCCGCTCATGCTCCAGCGCGTTGTCGGCGAAGAACTCGATGCAGGCTTCTGCGAACTCTTCCAGCTCCTCGTAATCCTCTTCGGTGTCCAGCTTGATGAAAGGCTTGATCATGATGCCCATCATATCGCCGACTTTCAGCGAGCGTTTGCCGCCGATCATCACCGAAGCACCGCGATCATCACCCGGGCTAAGCGCCTTGGTCATGACGTTGATACAATGCATGCAACGCACACAGGATTTGTTGTCGATTTCCATCGTGTCGTCGTCATTCAACGAAATCGCACGGGTTGGGCACATCGAAACCACGGTGTCGATGGTGTATTTCCGACCGACATTGGCCACGTGTTCCTTGACCTTTTCCTGGTTGATCTTGATGTCGTCCCGCCAGGTGCCGATCACCGCAAAGTCAGCCCGGTGGATCGCGTTCACACAATCATTGCCGCAGCCCGAGAATTTGAACTTGAACTTGTAAGGCAGCGCCGGGCGGTGCATTTCATCCAGGAACCGGTTGATAATGCCGCGATGCGCCTTGGCTTCGTTAAAGCAGGATTGTTCACACCGTGCTTGACCAACGCAGCTCATGGCGGTGCGAAGGGCCGGGCCTGCGCCGCCAAGGTCAAAACCAAGCTCGTTCAATTCGTCAAACGCGTGCTGGGTGTTTTCGGTGGTGCAGCCCTGGAACATAATGTCGCCCGACTGACCATGAAACGCGATCAGGCCGGACCCGTGGCGTTCCCAGATGTCACACATCTTGCGCAGAAGGTCGGTGGTATAGTGAAACCCCGGAGGCGGCATAACCCGCAGGGTGTGAAATTCTTTTGAGCCGGGGAACATGTCGGCGACTTCGGAATAGCGCGGGATGATACCGCCGCCATAACCAAACACCGATACCGCGCCACCTTTCCAGAAACCCAAACGTTCCTGATAAGAATGGTTCAACTGGCCCAGAAGGTCATTCACCATCACCTGATTTGCAGGTGTGCCTTCGTCACGCAGCTTTTTCAGACCGGTGACGAAACTTGGCCATTTCCCGCCCTCAAGTTGGTCGAGCATCGGGGTCGGTTTCTTTCCGGTATCCACTGAATCTCCGTCTTTCATAACAAGTCTCCCTCTTGTGTTCAGCCGCGGCCGCGGACTTAGAGCCTACCATTGGGGACGATTTCGGGGCCTGAACCCCCCTGTCCGCCGGTGGCCATGCTTTGCGCAGTGGAATAACTCCTGCGACATGACCAAATGGTTATTTCACATGGGACTTTTATATATTAGGATATATGAATGTAAAGCAAAACGTCGGTCATTTTCGCCCCTGCGTCAATTCTGACTAGGTCATGTAAAGACAAAGGGGTAGGTGACATATGAACGCAAACATTTGGGCATGGGTCGAGAACAGATGAAAACCCAATTATATCAACAGGTTTCACCTTGGTCACTGGAAGATAACAGCGGCTATCTAGCCTGGCGTGAGGCGAAACTCGACAATTATTCTCAGGTTTTGACGGCACCGCCCGTGGCGCTGAAAAACCTCGCTAATCCCACCGAATCTGAGCGCGCAGAACTGGTCAAAAGATGCGCCAAGACGAATCTCGCGCGCTATGAAACGCCGCAAAACTCGGCCGATGAATCCACGATCCGCACCCAGCTGAGGGGATTTTCTGACGCCCTTGGCTTGCAGATCGCGGAAAAGCATCGCTCCGCCGGGGAGTTGGGGATCGTCGCACTGAAAGTCAGCGATGCCGACCGTCAGCGGGGTTATATCCCCTATTCCCGCAAACCGATGAACTGGCATACCGATGGCTATTACAACGCACCCGACGACCAGATCCGCGCGATGGTGCTGCACTGCGTTACCCCTGCGGATGACGGCGGCGCCAACCAGTTTCTGGACCCTGAAATCACCTATATCCGCCTGCGTGACCGCAACCCGGATCACATCCACGCCCTGATACAGCCGGACGCCATGACCATCCCCGAGAACCGCGAAGATGATGGTTCGGTCCGGCCCACCAGCACCGGCCCGGTGTTTTCGGTTGATGATAATGGCCAACTGGCGATGCGCTATACCGCCCGTACAAGGTCAATCAGTTGGCGGGACGATGCCGAAACCGCCAAGGCCGTCACCGCCCTGACGGACATCCTGAACGGTGATGATCCTTTGATGCTGACCGGACGCTTGGCAGCCGGGCAAGGCATCCTATGTAATAACGTGCTGCACAACCGCACCGGGTTTGACCCGAATGCCGACACCAAAAGCGCGCGGGTGATTTTCCGCATCCGTTTCCATAACCGAGTAAAGGGAAGCTAAGACATGGCGAAACTAAGCGAACTGATCATCCAGCACCCCGAGGTGACAACCTTTGACGAATTGGAACGCCTGGTGGCAAATGCCGGCGAATCCGGGCAGATGTTTCTGGAGTTTGACCTGAAACCCGATTACAGGGACACGCCAAGGAAATGGGAATGGCGGCTTGAGGCCGCTTTTACACGCGGGATCCGCTATGACTGATCAAGACGTCACCCTCACCGAACTGTCCGAACATATCCTGCCCTTTGGTCGGCGGGTGCGGTTGGTCAACGCCGATTACCACAATGGTTTGAACATGTTACGGCTGATCTGGCGCGAAGGTAAACGCATCACCCAGGTCGAGATTGACCCGGCATCCGCCACGGCCCTGGGCGACGATATCCTAAGCTGGGCCAAAGACAACGCCACCAACCCCGACAACTGACCGCGAAACCTGAAAAGAGCCGACACATGGATTACCTACCGATCTTTCTGGATATCAAAGCCCGCCGGGTCATCGTTGATGGCGGCGATACAGTTGCCGCCCGCAGGGTCGAACGCGCCCTGTCTGCCGGGGCCTTGGTTGAGGTCTATAACCCCGACCTCAGCGACGAGTTCCGCGATCTTACAACGAACGAAAGCCTGACCCACATCACCCGCCCGTTGACGGAAGATGACGTAAAAGGCGCCGCCATCGCCTATGGCGCCTCCGAAGACGAAGCCCGCGATGCCTTGTTGTTCGCCGCCGCCCGCAAACACGGCGCGCTGGCCAACATCGCCGATGTCAGCGAATTCTGCGATTTCATCACGCCCTCCGTGGTCGACCGATCCCCTTTGGTGGTCGCGATATCCTCTGGCGGGGCGGCCCCGGTCATCGCCCGCATCCTGCGCGCCCGCATCGAAAGCCTGCTGCCCCCGGCCTATGGCCGCCTGGCCGAATTTGTCGGCCAGTTCCGCGATGCCGTCACCAGCACCATCAAGAAAACCCGCGACCGCCGCCGGTTCTGGGAAAACATGATCGAAGGTCCGGTGGGCGACCTGTTTCTGGCGGGCTCTGCCAGTTCTGCTGAAAAACACCTGCTTGCCGAACTTGATGCCGCCAGCAAACCCCATCCCGGCCGCAAAGTCGGCGAGGTTTACCTCGTCGGCGCAGGCCCCGGCGATCCTGATCTGCTGACGTTTCGCGCCCTCAGACTGATGCAACGCGCCGATGTCGTGCTTTACGACCGGCTGGTGGGCGAAGACATCATCTCGCTGATCCGCCGCGATGCGGAACGGATATATGTCGGCAAACTGCCAAAGCAACACACGATGCAACAAAATGATATCAGCCAATTGCTGGTCGATCTGGCACTGGAAGGCAAACGTGTGTTGCGCCTCAAAGGTGGCGATCCGTTCATCTTTGGCCGAGGTGGCGAAGAAATCGAAAAGCTGGCCGAACACGACATCCCGTTTCAGGTGGTCCCCGGCGTCACCGCCGCCGCAGGCTGCGCGGCCTATTCCGGCATCCCGCTGACCCATCGCGACCACGCCCAAAGCGTGATGTTCGTCACCGCCCACGGCAAGGATGGCGTGCTTGGGCTTGACTGGGAAACCCTGATCCGCCCGTCACAAACCCTTGCGGTCTATATGGGCCTGTCAAACTTGCCCTACCTGCAAGCCGAGATCGTCGCCCGCGGCGTCAGCATCGACACACCGGCGGCGATCATCGACAACGGCACACGGCAGAATCAGCAGGTGGTTGTCGGCACATTAAGAAACCTGGTGGAAAAAGCCGAACAGGCAGACCTGAAAGGCCCGTCCATCATCGTCATTGGCAGCGTCGTCAACCTGCACGACAAACTGAAATGGTTCAGCAAGCGCGAACAACCCCACTACCGGATGAGCCTGCAACCCCAAACAAGCCTCTGAGGGGCACAATCATTGTTTCAAAAATACTCAGGGGTCCGGGGGATGCTTGGGGGAACCCCGCAAGGTTATCCCGCTACCCGCGCCCCGAAAATCGCTGACCCGACCCGCACATGCGTCGCGCCGAAAGCGATCGCTTTCTCATAATCGCTGCTCATCCCCATCGACAGGCCCACAAGCCCGTTGCGCGCAGCAATCTTGCGCAGCAATGCGAAATGCAGCGCTGCCTCTTCATCAACCGGGGGGATCACCATCAGCCCGGCAATCGGCAGATCCAGCGCGCGGCAATCGGCAATGAAGCTATCAGCGTCGCCCGGCAGTATCCCGGCTTTTTGCGGCTCGGCCCCGGTATTGACCTGAATGAACAAGTCCGGGCTGCTGCCCCGCGCCTGGATTTCATCGGCCAGTTTGCGGGCCAGTTTGGGCCGGTCCAGCGAATGGATCGCCTGAAACAGATCCAGCGCCTGTTTGATCTTGTTGGTCTGCAATGGGCCGATCAGATGCACCGCGACATCGGGATAGTCTGTCCGAAACGCAGGCCATTTGCCCGCCGCTTCCTGCACCCGGTTTTCGCCAAACAGACGGTGGCCCTGATCCAGAACCTCCCGAACCCGTGGGTTGGGTTGAACCTTTGACACCGCGATCAGTTTGACCGTTCCGGCAGCGCGACCTGCCTTGGCCTCGGCCTGGGCGATTTTTGCGAAAATCTCTGAAAGGGACATGCTTACCTCGAACTTGCCTGGCCTTATATGGCCAGACAGGGGCAGGTAAGGAACCCCCAAAAAGAAAAGAGCGGGCCAAGGCCCGCTCTTTCCATTCAACCAATCCGTTAGGATTAGAAGTTGAAGTGTGCACCAGCCGAAGCGTTGGTAACACCACCGGTGCTGAATACAGCAACCGAAGCAGTTACACCGCCGCCAAGACCGTGGCTGTACTCGATGCCGTACTCGTTGGAGCCGAGCAAGTTGTTGCCACCGTATGCGTAGATTGCGCCAGCGCCCATGCCGTAAGTGACATGTGCGATGTAGCCGGTTGCGCCGCCCGAGAAGGCAGTCCGCAGGCCAACAGTTGCCGAACCAGCGTCAAACGATACGTTTGCCCAAGTTGTCGGGCTAACAGCAGCAGCTTCGTAGCCGAGGCCGATGGTTGCGCCGCCAACAGCAAAGTTAGCTGCAACTTCGACGTTCTGTGCTGCACCAGCTGCAGTGTGACCGCCGGAAAGCGAGATGTTCGCGCTACCCAGTGCAAAGTCAACACGTACAGTGTTCGGGCCCGAAGACGTCGAAGCAGTGGTTACGTGGTTGGTGAAGCTGTTGTCAGCCATGTCGTTACATGCGCCAGCAAAGCCAACACCACAACCGAAGATATTCGCAGCAGCAGCAATAGCGCCGCCAGTGTTACCTACGGTGATGGTGCCCATGCCGTTGGAAATCCAAACAGCGCCACCGGTCGGTGCCATTGCAACGGTTGCAGCAGCCGAAGTGTTGGTTGCTTGCATACGGAACCATGCGCCGAATGTCAGGCCGTTGTCTGTTTCGGTCGAAGCCGTAACATTCAAACGTACGCGGTTATAGGTGGTGGTGGTTACGCCGTTGTAGCGAACACCGATACGGCCGTAGCCGCTCAGAGAAACGTCAGCAGCTGCTGCGCCAGCGAGCAGGGTCAGTGCCGAAGTTGTAAGAAGAACTTTTTTCATTGTTTTCCCTCGTTCAAAGT
>CAYXXQ010000069.1:0-12090 GCA_964469075.1 uncultured Rhodobacter sp. | reverse complement strand
TTAGGTTCGCATCCGCAGAGAAAATCTGAAAACCGCCCTGACTAACAGTCACTCCTCTCCCTTGCCCATCGCCCCATAAACCGGCAAAACTCGGCCTCAGTTATAGCGGAGCCATATCATGCGTGCGGTTGTTCAGCGGGTCAGTGATGCCTCGGTCTCGGTGAATGGACGGGTTGTTGGGCGGTGTGGGCCGGGGCTGATGATCCTGGCATGTGCGATGCGCGGGGATAGGGATGCGAATGCGCGGGCGCTGGCGCGGAAGGTTGTCAGCCTCAGGATGTTTCGGAATGCGGATGGCTTGACCAATCGGTCGCTTCTTGATGTTGGCGGCGCGGCCCTGATTGTCAGCCAGTTCACCCTGGCGGCTGAAACATCGCGCGGCAATCGCCCGGGGTTTTCGGCTGCCGCCGCCCTGGATGAGGGGAAGCGGCTGTTTGATTTGTTTTGCGCCTGTGTTACCGCCGAGGGTGTGGCGGTCGAAACCGGGGTGTTCGGGGCCGAGATGCAGGTGAGCCTGGTCAATGACGGGCCGTTTACCCTGATGCTTGAGAAATAATCCGGGGCCGCGTCCCGTCCTGGTGTTGATCGGGGTCGGTGGACAAGTGCGGGGATTTCCGGTCAGATCAAGGTTGGCCGTTTGGAGTCAGTTGGGCATCGTAAGGGACATCATGGAAAAGCAGAAGATCATGGATTTCGCCAACCGGGTTTACCGCGATATGGCGGGTGCAATGACGGTGGGCATGGCCGATCTTGGCACC
The DNA here is from genome assembly GCA_964469075.1 of uncultured Rhodobacter sp. Taxonomy (GTDB): domain Bacteria; phylum Pseudomonadota; class Alphaproteobacteria; order Rhodobacterales; family Rhodobacteraceae; genus UBA5972. The sequence continues at coordinate 11,332 of CAYXXQ010000069.1, read as the reverse complement.
CGCACCGGGCTGTTTCAGGCGATGGCTGGCAAGGGGGCGATGACGGCGGCGGATCTGGCGCAAGCGACCGGGTTGCAACTGCGCTATGTCGATGAATGGCTGCGCGGTATGACGGCGGCGGAGTATCTTTTCTATGACGCCGGGGCGGATACTTATCTGCTGCCGGATGAACATGCGTATCTGCTGGCCTCGGAAGGCAGCGATCATTTTGTTGGCGGGCTTTACCGGTTTGCGCCGGTTCTGCTAAGCAAATCGGCTGAGGTGGCCGAGGCGTTTCAGACCGGCGGCGGGGTGAAGTTTGACGCCTTTGGCGAAGACTGCGTGCATGCGCTGGATATGATCAATGCCGGGACGTATGACCAGCGGTTCACCAGTTATTGGCTGGCGGCACTGCCTGACATAACCGCCAAGCTGGAACAAGGATTGCGGGTACTGGACGTTGGCTGCGGCACCGGGCGGGTGTCGCGCAATATCGTGGCTGCGTTTCCCAACAGCCGCGCGGTGGGGCTGGATCTGGACGCAGCCTCGATCACCGAGGCGCGGGCCCAGACGCAGGCGGCGGGGCTTGCAGGCAAGGTGGATTTTGTTTGCGAAAGCACGCGGACCTTTGCGCCTGCGGACAAGTTTGATCTGATCACGGCCTGTGACTGCATCCATGATTTTGCTGAGCCTTTGGCGACCCTGAAGGAGATCCGCGACCTTCTGGCCCCGGGCGGGACGTTGTTTGTGGTGGAACCCAAGGCGGCCGATGATTTGGCGGATAATATTCATCCGATCGGGGCGATGTATTACGGCTTCAGCCTGTTTCATTGCATGACGCAATCGCTGGCTTGCGGCGGGCCGGGGCTTGGCACCTGTATGGGGCCGGCCAAAACCCTGGCGCTGCTGGGCGAGGCCGGGTTTTCCAAGGCCGAACCCGTGTCGATCAAAAGCCTGACCAACGCGTTTTATCTGGCGACGGCGTGACAGGCAGGCCCGCAAGGCGTGATTAAAGGCGATGACCCTGGGCAGGAATTGTGGTAGGGTTTTACCATGTTTATACGTCCTGCAACCCGGCGGGATTTTGATTTGATCCCGCCATTGATTGAAGCCGCCTTTGGGCAGCATGATGAAGCCTTGATTGTCGAGCGGTTGCGCGATGACGGTGATATCGTGTTTGAATTCGTTGCGACCGACCGCGACGTTCTGATCGGTCACATCGTGATGTCAAAGCTGGTTTCGCCAAAGCACTGCCTGGCACTGGCGCCTTTATCGGTGCATCCGGATTACCAGAAACGCGGTATCGGCTCGACCCTTGTGCGCAAGGCGACCGAAGTCGCGGAGGAGCGCGGTTGGACCGCCGCTTTCGTGCTGGGCAACCCGGCATATTACGGTCGTTTCGGCTATGAGGTGGCCGAAGCGCAGGAGTTTGATACCGTCTATCCCAGCGAATTTATGGCCGCCTGTGTGTTTGATGCCGCTGGATTTGGTGCCGCCTCCCGCGATCTGGTTTATCCTGCTGCGTTTTAAGGCGTACCACTGGGCTTGCTGCGTCCGCTGATCCTGCCTATGCCGGGATCTATGAAGGTTTTTATGCTTGTTTCGGTGGCGATGCTGGCCTTTGCCGCGAACTCAGTGTTGAACCGATTGGCGCTGGCGAATGGGCTGATCGGGCCGTCGGGTTTTGCCCTGATCCGGCTGGTGTCTGGTGCTGCTGTTCTGGCGGGGTTGGTCTGGTGGCAAAGCCGCAAACCCTGGGATCTGGCCGAGGTTTCCTTTCTGTCGGTGATCGGGCTTGCGGCCTATGTTCTGGGATTTGCCTATGCGTATCAAAGCCTTGAGGCCGGAATCGGCGCGCTGATCCTGTTTGGCGTGGTGCAGGTGACGATGTTTGCTGGCGGGTTGATGTCAGGCGAACGGCCTGCGCTGCGGCGCTGGATCGGGGCTTTGGTGGCGTTTGGCGGGCTGGCATATTTGTTGGCTCCCTCGGCCAGTGCGCCTGATCCGCTGGGGGTTTTTCTGATGGCGCTAGCCGGGTTTGGCTGGGGGTATTATTCGCTTTACGGGCGCGGGGTGGGGCGGCCGTTGGCTTCCAGCGCCGGGAATTTCCTGTTGGCGACACCGATTGCGCTGGTATTTTTCCTGTTGTTTCAGGACGCGACCCCGGCGACGGCGCAGGGTGTTGGTCTGGCCGTTACCTCAGGCGCTGTCACGTCAGGGCTTGGCTATGCGCTTTGGTATAGCGTCTTGCCCCGGTTGGAAGCGTCGCAAGCCGCAGTTGCCCAGCTTTGCGTGCCGATGATCGCGATGGTCGGTGGCATCCTGTTTCTGGGCGAAAGCCTGACAGTTGGATTTGCCGCAGCGTCAGTGTTTATTTTAGGCGGGGTCGGACTGTCGGTTCGGCGTTGAGGGCAGTTTAAATTCGGCGCGCGAAGGGTTATGTAGCTGGTATGTTCAAACGCGCGATCTTCCTGGCGGGCCTTGTCCTGCTGCCAAGTGCTGCGATGGCCGATTGTGTGCTGTTGCTGCACGGATTGGCGCGCACTTCGCTTTCGCTAAAGGCGATGGAACTGGCCTTGCATACCGAAGGTTACAAGACCGTTAACACCAGCTATCCGTCCACTGAAGCAACCATCGAAGAGCTGGTCAAAACCGTCATTCCCGGCGCAATTGCCGAATGCGGGGATGAGCGGGTGCATTTTGTAACCCATTCGATGGGCGGTATTCTGGTGCGGGCCTATCTTGAGAAGACACGGCCCGAAAAGCTTGGCCGGGTCGTCATGCTGGCGCCGCCCAATCATGGCAGCGAAATCGTCAATGCTTTTGGTGATCTAAAGGTGTTTGAATGGCTGAACGGTCCGGCAGGACTTGAGCTGGGGGCAGGCCCCGGGGGCTTGCCGGAAACTCTTGGTCCGGCCACGTTTGAGGTAGGGGTTATCGCTGGCAAAATCTCGGTCAGCCCGTTGTTTTCCTATGTCATCAGTGGCGAGGACGACGGCAAAGTCTCGGTCGAAAGCACCCGGCTGGAAGGCATGCAGGATCACATCGTGATCCCGGCGACCCACACGTTCATCATGCTGAACCCTTATGTCATCGCCCAGACCCTCACCTTCCTGAGGGATGGCAGTTTCGACAAAAACCTCAATCTGGGTGATTTCGTGAAAGAAAAACTGCCCGAGATCAAGTTGCAGGACCGGTGATCTGGTTGACATGGCCCATCTTGCGGCCAGGTTTGGCCAGCGCTTTGCCATAAAGATGCAGGCCCGCTGACATGTCCTGGGACAAGGTCGCGACATCGTTTGCCGCGTCGCCGATCAGGTTGGTCATGGTGACATTTGAATGCCGGTGCCCGTCGCCCAGAGGCCAACCAGCCACGGCGCGGATATGCTGTTCAAACTGGTCGATGACGCAGCCGTTTTGGGTCCAGTGGCCGGAATTGTGCACACGCGGGGCGATTTCGTTGACGATCAGGCCTGCGCTGGTCACGAACAGTTCGACCCCCATGACGCCGACATAATTCAGTGCGTTCAGGATGCGCCCGGTCAGGATGACAGCGTCGGTGCGCTGGGCCATTGTCAGGTTGGCAGGCACGGTTGTGGTGTGCAGGATGCCGTCGCGATGGACGTTTTCGCCGGGGTCATAGCAGACGACTGCGCCGTCAATAGACCGCGCGCCGATCACTGAAGCCTCGTGGCTGAAATCAACGAATCCTTCCAGCACGGCGGGGGCGTTTTTCAGGTCGTCAAAGGCAGCGCTGGCCTGATCGGGGGCGGTGATCCTGATCTGGCCCTTGCCGTCATAGCCAAAGCGCCGGGTTTTCAGGATGGCCGGCGTGCCGATGGTTTCAAGCGCCGCTGTCAAGTCGGCAAGGCTGTCGATTTGCGCGTAAGGTGCTGTGATCAGGCCAAGGCCGGACAGGAAATCCTTTTCCAGCACGCGGTCCTGGGAGGCCGCCAAAGCCGCGCCACCGGGATGGACGGGGCAGGTGTCTTCGATCACTTCAAGGGCGGATGTCGGGATGTTTTCAAACTCATACGTCACGACGTCGACGGAATTTGCGAAGGCTTTCACGGCTTCAAGATCGCTGTAGTCAGCAGTTGTCACGCGGTCGGCGACCTGGCCTGCCGGGGGCTCGACGCCGGGTTCAAAGATGTGGGTTTTAAGGCCCAGGCGGGAGGCTGCAACCGACAGCATGCGGCCAAGCTGACCGCCGCCTAAAATGCCGATGGTGCTGCCGGGGGGCAAAGGTTTAATCATCCTGCGGCACCTCGGGGATTGAGGCCGACAAATCGGCGCGCCACTGGTCCAGGCGTGTGGCAAGATCGGCGTCATTATTGGCCAGGATCGCTGCGGCCATCAGCCCGGCATTGGCAGCCCCGGCAGCACCGATGGCCATCGTGCCAACGGGATAGCCTTTGGGCATCTGGACGATGGAATATAGGCTGTCGACACCTGACAGGGCCTTGGTCTGGATCGGCACGCCGAGGACTGGCAGCCGGGTTTTTGAGGCCATCATACCGGGCAGATGGGCCGCGCCACCGGCGCCTGCGATGATCACTTCAAGGCCGCGATCAACGGCAGACATGCCGTAATCCCACAACCGGTCCGGGGTGCGGTGTGCCGACACGATGCGGGTTTCAAAGTGGACGCTTAGGGTTTTAAGAATGGTTGCGGCCTCTTTCATTGTTGGCCAGTCTGACTGGCTGCCCATGATGATGCCGACTTTGATCTTGTCCATGTTCCCGTCCCAAAGCTTGAAAAGAAGCGCGCAATATAGCGATCCGGGTTTGTTACGCAATGATATCCGGTGTCAGCTCATCCTCGATCCGGGCGATTTTGTCTTTCAGCGCCAGCTTTTGCTTTTTCAGCCGCCTGAGGGTCAGTGGATCGGCCCGCCCGTTTTCGTCAAGCGCGGCGATGGCATCGTCAAGATCGCGATGCTTCCGGCTGAAGATTTCCAGTTCAATCCTAAGGACTTCGGGTCGGCTTAGTTGGGATGTGGTCATTGGCGACAGGCGGTTTCCGTTAGGGGATTTCAGGGCTTCCAGCCTGGGGCAGTCTATAGACCCAAAACCCGCGCGAAAAGGTGGTGTTTCGCCCCAAGGCAGGGGCTGGGCCTTGTGAACGGCGGAATTGCACCCCATATTTCCAGCGTGGCCGCCAATAATGGGGCCGCATGTTGCAAAGTCGCTGACGATAGGGCTTGAACAGATGACGAAATTGACCTTTGCCTCGTACCCGTTTCTTTTGGGGTTTGAGCAGTTGGATCGGCTGGTGGAGCGGACCGCCAAGACCGGAAATGATGGCTATCCGCCCTATAATATCGAACAATCCGCCGAGGATCGTTTCCGCATCACGCTTGCTGTGGCGGGGTTTCGCGAGGAAGATCTGAGCATCACGGTGGAAAACCGGCAATTGTCGATCAAGGGTCGGCAGGTCGATGACACCGAAGGCCGGGTTTACCTGCATCGCGGCATCGCTGCGCGGCAATTTCAGCGGATTTTTGTGTTGGCTGACAGCGTGAAAGTCGCCGGGGCGTCGATTGAAAACGGGTTGTTGTTTGTCGATTTGTGCCAGGATGTGCCGGAAAACTCGGTTCAGACCATCACGATCAGTAAGTCATAGGGGGTAAAGATGGATCACGAATACAGCTTTGAATCCGAGCAGGACAAACCCATCGTTTATGTCCGCGCGGTGTCGGTCAAGGACTTGCCTGCGCAGGTGCGGGATTATTCCGGCAGCCTGTCGACGATCTATGCGGTGCATGATGTCGATGGCGTGCGGCTGGCCTTGGTGCGTGACCGGAAGCTGGCCTTCGCGCTGGCGCGGCAGAACGACATGTCGCCGGTGAATGTTCACTGACAGTTGGGTTGCTTCGGGTTTTCGGGGCCGGTCTGGTCCCGAACCGGAACAGATGAGCCGTTCCTGTCCGGGGACCAGTCCCAGGGCCGGTTTTACGGCCCCTTACACCAACACTCGTTAATAAACGCGGCAGGCCGGAACAGGCCTTGCAGCGCGTTACAATTCGGTCAGCCTAGCAGATGAATTGGGGCGCGATGTGACGTAGCGCTGGTGATTGTCGCTGTTTCGGCAGCAATTTTGGCGGTTGCACGTTACTGTTTCCAAATCGCGCACAATGCACGAATTTGTGATATCAAAACGGTCCTGATGTGCGGCTTGGGTCAACCGTAAGGCGCGCTGCGAATCGGTTCAGGAAAACTTGGCCGGGCGCTTCTGGACATTGGCCATCACCGCCTCGATCTGGTTGGCGCTGCCGATGATTTTCGCCTGCAAGGCGGCCTCCAGCTTCAGGCCTTCGCCGGGTGCGGCACTCCAGGTTTCTTCGACCAGGCGTTTGCTGTCGCGCAGAACATCGGGCGAGCGTGTCGCCAGTTCGGCGGCAAAGGCGCGGGCGGCGGCCAGCGGATCGTCGGCAAGCCGGGTCACGAGGCCCATCTGAAACGCCTCGGTCGCATCCAGGATGCGCGCGGTCATCATCAGATCTTTGGCCTGATCGGCGCGGACCAGTTTTGGCAAGTTTTGGGTCAGCCCCATATCAGGGATCAGACCCCATTTGCTTTCCATGATCGAAAACCGCATGTCAGGGCCGGCAATGCGAAAATCCGCCCCCAGCGCGATCTGCGCGCCACCGCCAAACACCGCCCCTTGCAGCGCGGCGATGACGGGCACGCCCAGTTCCTGCCAGACAAAGCCGGGTTTCTGGAACCGGTTGGCAAGCGCGCCGTCCGGCAGCTCCAGCAATTCGCGCTTTATCTCGTCCAGCCGACCCATCGAGCCTGCGAAGGTCGAGGTATCAATCCCGGCGCAAAAATTGTCTCCCTGACCGTAAAGCACAACGGCGCGGATATCGCGGTTGCCCTTCAGGCTGTCGCCAGTGGCGGCAATGGCGTCAAACATTTCAGGATCAAGCGCGTTCATCTTTTCCGGGCGCGCCAGCGCGACCTCGGCGATGTGGTCCTTGATTTCGATGGATACGCGGTTTGACATGGCGGGCCTCCAGATTGCCTGTGCAAGTTTTGTCGTCAAGCCGGGCCATTCGCAAGGATGATGTTGGGAGAAAACCGCGCCATGCGGGTGTTTGCGGTCAGTTGCAGGGGTCCGGGCCTGAATCCGACCTTTGGCGTCGTTTTCATCCAAGACCCTGGCTAGCGACCTGTTTTCCTAGCCAGACCAGTTTTAAGGGAGAGATCAGGTGACCAAACGGGCAAGAACGGGCGGACGGGCCGGAAATACGCGGCGAAGCTCAACCCACGCGATTGAGCAGATGCCCTGGCGCATTCCCGTCAACACCGATCGTCCAACCGAACCTTTAGGCCCGGAAGGGGTCGAGGCGATCCACAATGGCGCGATGCGCATTCTGGAAGATATCGGTATTGAGTTTCTGAACCCCGAGGCGCTGGCGATCCTGAAACAGGCGGGCTGCACCGTGGTAGGTGAAAACGTCAAAATGGGTCGGGATTTCGTGATGGAAATGGTGGGCCATGCGCCTGCGCAGTTTACCATTACGCCGCGCAATCCTGATCGGGCGATCCCGGTGGGCGGCAAGCATATCCTGTTTGGCAATGTTTCGTCGCCGCCGAATTATTGCGATTTGGAAACCGGCAAGATATCGGGCAATTGGCAGGGCTTCACCAACCTGATCAAGTTGACGCAATATTTCAACTGCATCCATTTCGCGGGCGGCTATCCGGTGGAGCCGATTGATATCCACGCCAGCGTCCGGCATCTGGACTGCGTCAGTGAAAAGCTGCTGCTGACGGACAAGGTCGTACATGCCTATAGCCTGGGCCGGGAACGAGTCGAAGATGTGATGGAAATGGTGCGGATCACGGGCCAGATGACGCGTGAAGAGTTTGATGCGGCCCCGCATATGTATACCAACATCAACTCGGTCAGCCCGCTGAAACATGATTTCCCGATGCTGGAGGGCGCGATGATCCATGCGCGGCGGATGCAGCCGGTGATCGTCACGCCGTTCACGCTGGCGGGCGCAATGGCGCCGGTGACGATGTCAGGGGCGGTAACGTTGTCAATTGCCGAAGGTCTGGCCGCGATCGTGTTGCTGCAATATATCAACCCGGGTTGCCCGGTGGGGATCGGCACGTTTACCTCAAACGTCGACATGAAATCAGGCGCACCTGCTTTTGGCACACCGGAATATATGCGCGCGACGCAAATGACCGGCCAAATGGCGCGGTTTTATGGCTTGCCGATGCGCGCGTCTGGGGTCTGTGCGGCGAATGTGCCGGATGGGCAGGCGATGTGGGAAACCTCAAACTCCCTCTGGTCGGCGGTGCAAAGTGGCACGAATTTCGTTTATCACGCGGCCGGGTGGCTGGAAGGCGGGCTGATCGCCAGCCCGGAAAAATTCGTGATGGATTGCGAAGTTTTGCAGATGATCGAACGGTATATGGAGCCGGAGGTCATCGCGACAACGCCCGACGACATCGCCATTGACGCCATTCGCGAGGTCGGTCCGCAGGGGCATTTCTTTGGCATCCAGCACACGCAGGATCGCTATGAAAAAGCGTTTTACAGCCCCTTTGTCAGCGATTGGCGCAATTATGAAGCGTGGGAGCTGGACGGTGCCAAATGGACGGCAGAGCGGGCGCATAAAGTGTTCAAAGACATCCTGAACGAGTTTACCCCGCCGCCGATGGACGAGGGTGTGAAGGAAGAGCTGATGGATTTCGTCGCTCGTCGCAAAGCCGAAGGTGGTGCGCCGACCGATTTTTGACGCTCCGCTTGACCGGTCCGACGGGGCGGCATAGGTCCATCCGTGGCAATAGGTTTTGCCAAAGGAATGCGATATGGACAGCCTTTACGGAGTGTCAATTCTGGCGGTGATCCTGCTGGTTCTGGCCGCAGCCATTTGGCTGGCAGGGCTGCTTCTGGCGTTGGTTTTGCCGCTGGTTCTGTCGCTGTCACGGTCGTTTGTTCAGGCGGCGCGGGACAATCAGGATATGCGCCGGATCACTGCCCGGCATCCCCGGTTCTGGCGGTTTGTCAGCGCGCGTCTGCATCCGCACCATTTTGACGTCCTTCCGCTGACGATCCTTGCGGCGAGTTTCGGGTATCTTCTGTCGCTTTTTCTGGGGCTGGTGTTTGACGTGCTGACCAAAGGCCTGATTGTTGAGGCCGATATCAGGCTGTCAAACCTGTTCCATGCGCTGCGCGAAGCTGAACTGGTTACTTTCTTTACCGCCGTGTCGGCCACCGGCAAATGGCCGTTCGTGATCGTACTGGCCATCGGCATCAGTCTGGGCCTGCTGGCCCGTGGGCGGCGCGCCAGCCTTTTTGGCTTGTGGCTGACGCTGGCGGGCAATCAGATCACGGTGACATTGCTGAAAAACCTGTTCGCCCGCCCCCGCCCGGATCATGCGGTCTACCTTGAAACCAGCTTTTCCTTTCCGAGCGGTCACGCGGCGGTCAGTGTGGCGTTTTACGGGTTTATCGCCTTTATCCTGTTTCGCGAACGTATCCTGCGCTTGCCGATGTTACTGCTGTTCGGGCTGGGGAGTGCCGGGCTGATCGGGGCCAGTCGGCTGTATCTGGGCGAGCATTATCTAAGCGACGTCTTGAACGGTTATCTTGTTGGCGCGATGTGGCTGGCGTTGGGGGTCGGGCTGACGGAGTGGTGGTCAGCTTCCGCACCGCCGGGGCCTGAAAACCGGACCGGGCATCTAGGGCGTCCGCTGATCTTGCTTGCTTTGGCCGAGGCGATGGTTCTGGCAGCGTTCGTTGCCTGGCACCCCACCAGCCTGACTGAGGCTGCCGCGCCGCCCGCCCCCCGGCTTGTTGAGGATATTGAACCTGTGCTTAAGGCACCGGATTTCACCGTCTATTCAGAAACGCTGACCGGCACGCGACAGGAGCCGATCAGCCTGGTGATCATTTCCAAGGACGCCAACAGCCTGCGCGCGGCGTTTGAAGCGGCAGGCTGGTTGCAGACCCAGAAACCCGGTTTCCTGTCGCTGGCGCGGGCGGGCTTTGCGGCCTGGTTCAACCGAACTGATCCGCGCGCGCCGGTGACGCCCAGTTTCTGGCAACAACAACCAAACGAATTCGGCTTTCAGAAAAGCGGTGACGATCAGGGTCTGCGCACCCGGCATCACGCGCGGTTCTGGCGCGCGGGCCTTGTTTTGCCAAGCGGACAGGCGGTTTTCGTTGGCACCGCCAGTTTTGACGACGGGTTGAAATGGGGCATCACCCACCGGATAGCCCCTGACATCGACCGCGAGCGCGATTTCCTGGTTTCAAACCTGACCGACAGCCGCCGCGTTGCGACCCTTGCGCGCATCCGGATGGTGCGGCCCGAGATGGGCCATAACTTCACCGGCGACGCGTTTTTCACGGACGGACAGGCGGTTATCGTCACTCTTGGCCCAGGGGCGGCTGAAAACTGACGGGATTTTCAAGGCGCTGGCATCAACCGGCCAAAAACCAACGGTTGACGTGCTGAGCAGCCCGGATTTATCCTTTGCAAAAGCAATCATGAAAGTGATGCAGATGCCCAGCCCCGACAGCCCGATGCGCCTGCGCCTGACTTTGGCCGTGATTGGCGCTGTGGCGGGCCTGTTCTTCTGGCTGCTGTTTGATTTCATCCCCGATCTGATTACCGATCAGCGCGTGCTGATGCTGATCACGGTATTTTCCGGCACATTGGCAGGCGGGCTGATCGTGATGGTCGGCCGCCTTGGTCTGATGGCGGCGCTGCGCTATGCCGGGTTTTTCGGGCTGATCGCGGCCCTGTTGGTGTTCTGGGCAAGCTTCCGGTTTGACGGTTTCAACGATTTCATCAATGCCGGCCACCCGCTGGTGGCGCTGGCGCTGCTGATCTGGCTGCCACTTCCGTTCGCGATGGCCCAGGAAACCGCCGCTTCGGGATGGCGGGATTATGAGGCGCTATTTGATCATGCCTGGTCGATCTTTGTCCGCTCGATCACGGCCTGGGGGTTTACCGGGCTGTTCTGGCTGGTGCTGTTTTTAAGCGATCAGTTGCTGGGGCTTGTCGGCTTTGAGTATATCGGCCGATTGCTGGAACAGACCTGGTTCTCGCTGCCGCTGACGGGGGTTGTTCTGGGCCTGGCAATGGCCGTGCTGAATGAGCTAAAAACCGTCGTCTCCACCCTGCGTCGCCTGGCTTTGCAACTGTTGCGCCTGTTGTTGCCGATGGTGACGGCGGTGGTCGCGCTGTTCATCGTGCTGGTGCCGTTTCAGGGGCTGGAAAAGGTTTTTGGCAGCCTGTCGGCGGCTGGAACTATGCTGGCGATGGCAGCTGGGGCGGTGACGCTGATATCCTCGGCTATTGACGGGCGCGATCAGTTTGCGG
>CAYXXQ010000068.1:0-12155 GCA_964469075.1 uncultured Rhodobacter sp. | reverse complement strand
AATTGCTGGACTACACCAAGGCCAAGGATGAAGAGCGGTACAAATCGCTGATCTCGCGCCTTGGTATCCGCCGGTAATTTTCACCGCCGGTTGAAAGTTTTAGACCGCGTTCGGAGCGATCCGGGCGCGGTTTTTTTGTTTGGGGGGGGTCTAGATCACTGCCGGCCAGTTGATTCCGCAGCGTTTTCAGACGCGAAGACAGGTAGGCTATCAACCTAAACGAACCGGCGAACCTTTCGGCAGTAGCTTTCAAAAGCCTCACCATATTCGCGCCCAAGCCATCGTTCTTCCAGAAAGACTGCAATCAGATAGAGAACTGCCCAACAAGTTAATGTCGCCACGATAATAGGTGTTGGAAGAATAAGCGCCCAACCCGCCAGCCCCAACCACGTCGCAACGTAAATTGGGTTGCGGGAATAGGCAAAAATCCCGTTTGTTCGCAAACCCTCTTTTGAACCAAAAGCATTGGACCAGCCAAGCGTACCGGTTGCAGCCAGGGCAATGACAAATCCCAATATGATCAATACGACACCAACGCTTGTTGAGGCTGTCAATGCCGGCAACCCGCTTTGCCACAAAAATACCAGCGAGGCCGTGACCAATCCATAAAACATGATACGAAACAATGTGCGAAAAGCAGAGTTTTGCCAACTTTTGCTGTCTGGTGGCGGCCAAAAACTGAAGGATTTGCTCATTAAGTCTGCAAGGGCAAGTAACAGCAGCGCAAACCCGGATAGAAACGCTAAGGTTGCGAAAGCAAAATGCAGATAGGTGGCCATAATTCAATAGTAATCGACAGAGTCGATTTGGCAATACGGCAGTTCAGCACGGGTAAGCACTTTGCCCGCCTTGCAGGCAATGCCACTAACCCCCCACCCACTCTCCCCCCTTCCAATTCCCCCCAATCTCATGTATGGCCCCGCCATCTGAGACGTTGTGCCATGACCCCGGCACTCGGCATGAAGATAGAAGGGGTCGGCGGCAATGGGGCCGCTATATCAACGGGAGACCCGGGAAGGCCCGGGAGTGCTCCCAGCTAGGAAATGAAATGTTCAACGAAATCAAGAAATCAATCGAGTGGGGCGGTGAAACGCTGACACTGGAAACAGGCAAGGTTGCCCGCCAGGCAGATGCGACAGTGATCGCAACGCTGGGCGAAACCACCGTATTGTGCGCGGTGGTGTTTGAAAAGAAACCCAAAGCAGGTTTCGACTTCTTCCCACTGACCGTCCACTACCAGGAAAAATACTACGCTGCGGGCAAGATCCCCGGCGGCTTTTTCAAGCGCGAAGCGCGTCCGACTGAAAAAGAGACCCTGACGAGCCGCCTGATCGACCGTCCGATCCGGCCGCTGTTCGTGCCTGGCTTCAAGCACGAAACCCAGGTGATCTGTACGGTTCTGTCGCACGATCTGGAAAACGACCCGGATATGGTGGCAATGATTGCCGCATCCGCCGCCCTGACACTGTCGGGTGCCCCGTTCATGGGCCCGATCGGTGCTTGTCGTGTGGGCTATGTGAACGGCGAATACGTTCTGAACCCGTCGGTTGACGACATGCACAAGCTGCGTGAAAACCCCGAACAGCGCCTTGATCTGGTCGTTGCCGGCACAAAAGACGCGGTGATGATGGTTGAATCCGAGGCTTATGAGCTGTCGGAAGAAGAAATGCTTGGGGCGGTCAACTTTGGCCATCAGGCAATCCAGCCGGTGATCGACCTGATCATTGATCTGGCCGAAGACGCCGCGAAAGAGCCGTTTGATTTTCAAGCGCCTGATTATTCGGAGCTGTATGCAAAAGTTTCCGCCGCTGGTGAAGATGCCATGCGTGCCGCATTTGCAAACACCGACAAGCAGGAGCGGACGACAGCGATTTCTGCGGCCCGGACCATGATCACCGAAGGCCTGAGCGGAGAAGATCAGGACGACGCCAACCTTGGCGCCTGCTTCAAAAAGCTGGAAAGCGCCGTTGTGCGTGGTGACATCATCAAAACCGGCAAACGGATTGATGGGCGTGACCTTACCACCGTTCGGGCGATTGAAAGCCAGGTTCAGTTCTTGCCGCGCACCCACGGCTCGGCCCTGTTCACCCGGGGTGAAACCCAGGCACTGGCCGTGACCACGCTTGGTACTGGCGACGACGAACAGATGATCGACGCGCTGAACGGCACGTATCGGTCGAACTTTATGCTGCACTACAACTTCCCGCCCTATTCGGTTGGTGAAGCTGGCCGCATGATGGGCCCGGGCCGTCGCGAAATCGGCCACGGCAAGCTGGCTTGGCGGGCGTTGCAGGCGGTTCTGCCGGCGGCGACGGATTTCCCGTATACCATCCGGCTTGTGTCCGAGATTACCGAGTCCAACGGCTCGTCTTCGATGGCGTCGGTTTGTGGTGGCTCCTTGTCGATGATGGATGCGGGTGTGCCTCTGCGCGCTGCGGTTGCCGGTGTCGCCATGGGGTTGATCCTGGAAGGCGACGAGTTTGCCGTTCTGACCGATATCCTGGGCGACGAAGACCACCTTGGCGATATGGACTTCAAGGTTGCGGGTACTGAAAATGGTATCACCAGCCTGCAGATGGACATCAAGGTTGCCGGCATTACCCCGGAAATCATGGGCAAAGCTTTGGCGCAAGCCAAGGACGGCCGGCTGCATATCCTGACCGAAATGTCCAAAGCCCTGACCGAAGCGGGTGAGTTTTCGGAACATGCGCCGCGGATCGAAACCATGCAGATCAACCCGGATAAAATCCGTGAAGTGATCGGCTCGGGCGGTAAAGTGATCCGTGAAATCGTTGAACTGTCGGGTGCAAAGGTCGACATCAACGACGAAGGCATCATCAAGATCGCATCGCCCAATGGCGAGGCCATCAAGAAGGCTTACGACATGATCTATTCGATCGTGGCAGAGCCGGAAGTGGGCCATGTCTACACCGGTAAAGTCGTCAAGCTGATGGATTTTGGGGCGTTTGTGAACTTCTTTGGCAAGCGCGACGGCCTTGTGCATGTGTCGCAACTGGCGAACGAGCGTGTGAACCACCCCAAAGACATCCTGACCGAAGGCCAGGAAGTCAAAGTCAAGCTGATGGGCTTTGACGACCGTGGCAAGGTGCGCCTGTCGATGAAAGTTGTCGATCAGGAAACCGGTGCAGAGATCACGAACGAGGATTGATCACGGGTGATCATTCAGACATCGAAAGGGCCCCCGCGTGGGGCCCTTTTTCATGGCTGGTCAATTATTGCGGGTCGATGAAGTCGATGGATGTGACGTCGACTTTGAAGAACGGGAAATAGTCCTCGGTGCCAAAGAAATTGCCCGCTTCTACTTTGGTTGGCAGCATGTAGCCGGCAATTTCGCGGTAGTCGGACAAATACCCGCCAAACGGTTGTAATTGATAGGTTTTCGCGGGATTTGCGTCGCTCCAGCGTTGAAACTCAACCTGGGTCGGGCGACCTTTTGCATCCACCGTGACATCAACCGCCTGGCTGTGCCTGTCGGTCGTCACTGTGACCCGCGCGCTGTTATCCCCCAGCGCTTCCCAGCGCACGCCGTCTTGTGGCAACAGGGCTGCCGGGGTCCAGAACACCGCCTCTGCGGCATAGCGGCCAAAGGCGGATCGGGCGTGATCGGCGTTGCCGCCAGCGCGGGCGACCGGTGCCAGTCGCAACACCCAGAACCGCGTCCAGGACGCCTCACCTAGTGCGCCGTCAGAGCCGCTGATCTGCACCACCCCGGCGCCGCCCTTCAGCCACCAGACAAAGCCATAAGGGGCCGCCAGCACTTGTTGCGCGGTCATGGGCAGGTATTTCGGGTCGGTCTTGTCACCAAGGCCAAACTCGCCGCGCATCTGCAATCTGGCAACTCGCTGCAGCCCGGTGCCGGGCTTGATCGCAAAGGTGAAAAACCGCTGCGCCGGTTCGGGCAGATCGGCGATCATCGCCAGATCAAACACGGATGTCGCAGCGCCAGCACTTGCCGCCAGCCGCTTGCTGATCGCGTCTGCCTGGCGTCTGTCGGCCCATTGCCAGATCTGCATGGCCAGAACGACCAGCAAAGCCAGAACAGCAAGGCCCAGAAGAATGCGTAAAAACATGTCAGCAACCGTGATTGGAATGAAATCCAGACTAGGCTGTTTGTTTAGCGCCGGTCGACCCTTCGGTCATTGACCGGGATCAAACACGAAAAAGGCCGCCGCAGAAATCCCGCGACGGCCTGTCTAAGTCTTTGCTGAAATCAATCAGCCCTGACGTGCCTTAAAGCGCGGCTGGGTTTTGTTGATAACGTATACACGGCCTTTGCGGCGCACGACACGGCAGTCGCGATGGCGCGCTTTCAAAGAGCGTAGTGAGTTCTTGACCTTCATGGTCTCTCTCCTAAGTCGCGGCGGCGGTGCGCCCTGATTATCTTCCGGTCATCCCCGAAGGAATGGTGGGCGTAACTGGGATTGAACCAGTGACCCCTTCGATGTCAACGAAGTGCTCTCCCGCTGAGCTATACGCCCGAAATGTCAAAGGCGTCGCCATAACCCTGTGGGAAAGCGGCAACGCCCACGTCGCGCTTCTATAATCAGAGTCGCTTTGGGGTTCAAGTGGTTTTCGGAAAATGAAATGGTATCATTCTGATCACCCGGAAAGGAGTGAAATGACAAGGCCGCCATACCATCTGACGATGCCGATAAAGCGCAGCACGGCCTGCATTTTCGCGTCGCCGCATAGTGGGCGGGACTATCCTTGGAGTTTTATTCGCGACTCAGACCTTGATGAAAAGACGATTCGCTCGTCCGAGGATGCTTTCGTCGACCAATTGTTTGAAACGGCCCCAGAATTTGGCGCGCCCTTGCTGGCGGCTTTGATGCCACGCGCCTATGTTGACCTTAATCGCGGCCCCGATGAACTGGACCCGGCGCTGATCTATGGCGTGCGTCAAACCGGGCATAATCCGCGGATTTCTTCGGGTCTTGGTGTCATCCCCCGGGTGGTTTCCAATGGTCGGGCAATTCGGCAAGGCAAGATCAGTATGATCGAGGCGCGGCGACGTCTTGAGCTGTGTTACCACCCTTATCATCGCCAGTTGCAAGGCTTGATGGATGAAAGCCGACGGATGTTTGGCCGGGCGGTGCTGTTTGATTGCCATTCGATGCCGCATGAGGCGCTGGCCGTGACCTCCTACGCTTTTGACAAGCGGCCCGAGATTGTCCTGGGTGACCGTTTTGGCGCGGCGTCGTCGGCAGAATTTATGGATGCGGCAGAACAAGCCTTCAAGGATGCCGGTCTGCGGGTGTCGCGCAATCTGCCGTTTGCCGGGGCGTATGTTACCCAGAAATACGGCCAACCAAATCGTGATCATCACACGATCCAGATCGAAATCGACCGGTCGCTTTATCTGAACGAGGCTGAGGTTCAGCCAAGTGCGGATTTCGCGAGCTTTCAGGCCTTGATGACAGGTGTGATTGAAAAGCTGTCCGAACTTGGGGCCGGGGAAATCCGACTGGCGGCGGAATAGGCGCCGGTTGCGGGTCTTAGCGCAGCGCCCTGCCTTTCAGGATCGCTTCGTCGCCAAACTTGCGGCGGATTTCATCTGAAACACGTTCAACCTTTTCGCGCTGCTGCGCCTCAGGATCCAGCAGATCGCCATAGCTTTCGGAAGCCTTTTGGGATTCAAGGTGGCTGATGCCAACCCCGATCAGCCGAAACGGTCCCTTGTCAATCACGCCTTCCAGCAAGCTGCGGGCGACCGAATAGATCCGGTCAGCGATCTGGGTCGGGTCGTAAAGACTGATCCGCCGGGTCAGGGATTGGTGGTTGGATTGCTTCACCTTCAAGGTCACCACCCGTCCAGTCACACCGCGCGCCTTGGCCCGGTCGGCAACCTTTTCCGACAGCCGCCAGATATGCCCGTCCAGGGTTTCAAGGTTGGACGTATCTTCAAAAAACGTGGTCTCGTTCGAAATGCTTTTGACGGGTGCGTCGCCCGAAACCCGGCGGTAATCCATGCCGCGTGCCAGATGCCACAGCCGATCCCCCATCGAGCCGTAGCGCGCCCCCAGATCCTTGCGATCCCAGCGCAGAAGGTCGGTGAAACTGCGGATGCCGTCACGTTCCAGCGTTGCCTGAAACGCCTTGCCGACACCCCAGATCAGGCTGACGGGCTTGCCCGCCAGGAATTGCTGGGTTTCCGCCGCACCGATCACCGAAAAGCCACGCGGTTTGTCCAGATCCGAGGCGATCTTGGCCAGGAACTTGTTATGCGACAACCCGACGGAGCCGGACAGCCCCAGCTCAACCTCCATGCGTTTGATCAGGCGGGCCAGTTGCAACGCCGGGGCCTCCCCATGCAAGGCCTCGGTGCCGGACAGATCAAGAAACGCTTCGTCCAGTGACAGGGGTTCGATGGCGGGTGTCATCGCCTCCATCATCGCCTTGATCTGGCGTGAGGCTTCGACATAGGCCGACATGCGCGGCCGCACGACCACCGCCTCGGGACATAGTTTCAGCGCCTGAAACATCGGCATGGCCGAGCGCACACCCTTGATCCGGGCGATATAACAGGCGGTCGAAACCACACCGCGCCGACCGCCACCGATGATCACCGGTTTGTCGCGGATTTCAGGATTGTCGCGCTTTTCAACGCTGGCGAAAAACGCGTCGCAATCCATATGGGCGATGGTCAGTTTGAACAGTTCATCATGCGCCAACACCCTGGGGGAGCCGCAGTTGGGACACCGGCGGCTTGCGGGGATTTCGGTCAGGCAATCGCGGCAAAGGGCGGGCATGATCCGCTCCGGGATGAGGTGATTTGGTGCGGCAAACCTAGCCCAAATCGAAGCGGTATAACAGAGGGATGGGCGGCCATGACCGAACGTGCGGCTTATCCCGGCAGGACGATCCCAAGGACTTTGGTTTTGATCAGCCAGGACAGGCCGAAGAAAATTATGCCGATGGATTCAAACCAGAAAGTGGCGTTTTTGAAAAACATTTCACCTTTCGGCAAAGCAAGGGTTTGCAATATCATCAAGCCAACGCAGCCTAACATCACCAGCCCACACAAAACATAAATGCCGTTTTCCGTCAGTTGCCGCAGTGGTTGTTTTTGATGGCGGTACTTTTCCGCAAACCGGGCCCGGCGGAAATTGACCAGTGACATATAGCCAAGGCTGCCCATGAACGCGATTGCCCCGATAGGGTGGATCCACGGTAGCACTTTGCTGCCTTCCGGAAAAAACATCGCAACCGAAGGAATGTTTTTCACATGATCTTTAAGGGCCTCAGCAGGAAACACCACAACGCAGATCAACCCCAAACCGGCCAGCAGCGAGACTTGCCGGTCGCTAAACCATTCCCCCGGTTTTGGGGCGTAACCTGTATAGGCAAACAAAAACACCGACACCGCAAACAACGCCCCCATCAGGGCATCGCGCAGTGGCGTGTAATAAAAATGGCTCACTGATTGCTGCTGGGTCACGTCAGGGCTTAGGGCACTGACGATCAGCAGGGTTATCGGAATGGCAATCGCCAGCACACCGACAAAAGCCAATAACCAGGTCGAATCTATTACCCGGTTCTCGCCGGGCTCATTGTTGTCATCCTTGCTGGTCATTGCATCCCCGGTCGTTTTGAAAACTGCTTGAAATCAAGAAATCAAATGCGGTGAGTCGAAGAAAACCTTGCCGTGGAGACTATCACAGGTCTGCTGATCACTCAACCTTTTGGGGTGTTGGGCCTTCCACTTGCCAGTTGTGTGACGATCTGTTCGGCGGCTTTGCGTGGGTCTTGGGCTTGCCAGATCGGGCGGCCAACGACGATGTGATCGGCCCCGTCGCGGATCGCCTTGGCCGGGGTTGCGATGCGCTTTTGGTCATGGCTTGCGCTGCCGTCCGGGCGCACGCCGGGGGTCACGATCAGCTTGCCCGCAGCGCTGGGCAAAGCGCGGATAAGCGCCGCCTCCTGCGGGGAGGCGATCACACCATCGGCACCGGCCAGAAAGGCGTTGGTCGCTCGTTCCAGCACCAGATCGGCAATTGCACCGGGTTTGATCAAGGATGCATCAAGATCGCTTCTGTCAAGCGAGGTCAGGATCGTGACCGCCAGAATGCGGGTCGTCCGATCCCCGCGCCCGGCAACAGCGGCGCGCACGACATGCGGGTCGCCATGCACGGTTAGGAAATCCAGATCATATTGCGCCAACCCGCGGACGGCGGCCTCAACCGTTGCGCCGATATCAAACAGCTTCATATCCAGGAAGATGCGCTTTCCGGCATTCTTCAGCTCATCCGCCAGGCCAAGGCCACCGCCGGTCAGCATGCCAAGGCCGATTTTATAAAAACTGACCGTATCACCAAGCCGTTCGACCAGATGCAGCGCGTCAAGCGCGTTTGGCATGTCCAGCGCCACAATCAGGCGGTCATCGGCTTTGGTCATTGGGCGCGCTCCTGCATTTTGGGTTACGCGTACTTGCGAAGCAGGGTGCTGGCTGTCAAGCGGCGGATGTCTGTGGCGAGGATATTTTGGCTGAAATCCCGCCTAAGGACAGATGCGGCGCATATCCGGGGCCTCGGTTGTGTACATGTGGACCCAGATATAGGCCTGCTGGAACGCGGCCAGCACCATCGCATTCCAGGAGCCAAACAATAGCGCGATCCCCCAGAGACCAAGAAACACCACCCCATACATGCCATTATCGGTGTATTTGAACACGCCTTTGTCGACCTTCGGCATCGCCAGAAAGCTGTCGCGAAAATGGTCGCCGCCAAGGGCGCGGGGCAGGGTGAAATGGACAACGGTTGAGTGCATACCCCAGATCGCAGGCGCCAGCAGGCCAAGGCCAAGGATGACTTCAAGGTTGCGGTAATCGGTGATCGGCACCGTATCGGCCCAGCCGGTTGCGATCACCGTCAGGGGCCGCGCCAGCAAAAGCGGCATGAAGATCATCGTCCAGATTTGCATGTCGCGCCCGCCAAAAAGCCGGGTCATCAGATTTTTATGCAGTTGCAGGCGAAAGACGATAGCGACCGTGATCTGGTGGGCAAGCGCTAGGGCGATGCTTGCCCTGGCCCAGCAGGTCGCGCTGAGGCCCAGAAAGCGCGGCGCGTTTTCGGCACTGACCAGCAGGCTGCAAGCCCCCGCTGTCAACAGGACGGCCATCAACGCGTGCTGCGGCTGGCCTTCGATGATGTCGCGCCAGCGGCTGTTTTGACGGATCTCGGCAAGTGTGGTCATGGCGGCCCTCTTAGGTTTTGTGGTCGGTGCAGGATAGCACAAATTGGCGCAGGGTTTGAATTTGGCTTCTGAGGGGCTTGCGCGGCGTCCGCATGCTTCCCATTTCATTGCAAAGGCCTGCAACCGGATGCGCCAGAACTGGGCACCCAAATTCAAGCAGGCGCTTACGAAGGAGAATGACATGAACTTAGAAAAGTTCACGGAGCGGTCGCGCGGGTTTATTCAGGCCGCACAAACGATTGCCATGCGCGAAGACCACCAGCGTATTTTGCCGGAACACCTGTTGAAGTCCCTGTTGGACGACAAGGAAGGGCTGGCTGCGAACCTGATCAAGGCGGCTGGCGGTGACGCCGGGCAAGTCCAGGTCGGGGTTGATCGCGCGGTTGGCAAATTGCCCAAGGTCAGCGGCGGCAATGAACAGATTTACATTGATACCCAGACCGCCAAGGTGCTGGATGAGGCTTTGAAGCTGGCGGAAAAGGCTGGCGACAGCTTTGTGCCGGTGGAGCGGATTTTGACCGCCCTTTGTGTCACCAAGTCCGGGGCCAAGGATATTCTGGCCGAGGCGGGTGTGACCGCGATGGCCCTGAACGCGGCGATCAATGACGTGCGCAAGGGCCGCACAGCCGACAGCGCCAGTGCTGAAGATACCTATGAAGCGTTGAAGAAATACGCCCGCGACCTGACGGAAGCGGCGCGCGAAGGCAAGATTGACCCGATCATTGGCCGGGACGAGGAAATTCGCCGTGCCATGCAGGTACTGTCGCGGCGGACCAAGAATAACCCGGTTCTGATAGGGGAACCCGGCGTTGGCAAAACCGCGATTGCCGAAGGCCTGGCCTTGCGCATCGTCAATGGCGATGTGCCGGAAAGCCTTGAGAACAAGAAACTGATGGCGCTGGATATGGGCGCGCTGATTGCCGGGGCCAAATATCGGGGTGAGTTTGAGGAACGCCTGAAAGCGATCCTGAACGAGGTGACGTCAGCCGCTGGTGAAATCATTCTGTTCATCGACGAAATGCACACGCTGGTTGGTGCGGGCAAGTCCGAAGGGGCGATGGATGCCGCCAACCTGATCAAACCCGCCCTGGCGCGGGGGGAACTGCATTGCATCGGCGCAACCACGCTGGATGAATACCGCAAACATGTCGAAAAAGACGCGGCCTTGGCGCGGCGGTTCCAGCCGGTGCTGATCGCGGAGCCGACGGTGCAGGACACCATCTCGATCCTGCGCGGCATCAAGGAAAAGTATGAGCTGCATCACGGCATCCGGATTTCCGACAGCGCGTTGGTGGCGGCGGCAACCCTGTCACACCGCTATATCACCGACCGGTTTTTGCCGGACAAAGCCATCGACCTGATGGACGAGGCGGCAAGCCGTCTGCGCATGGAAGTTGACAGCAAGCCAGAGGCCCTGGACGCGATCGACCGCGAATTGCTGCAAAAGCAGATCGAGGCTGAGGCGCTGAAGAAAGAAACCGACGCGGCCTCAAAAGACCGTCTGGCCAAGCTGGAAAAAGACCTGGCCGAGTTGCAGGAAAAATCCAGCCAGATGACAGCCCAATGGCAGGCCGAGCGTGACAAGTTGGCCGGTGCGCGCGACATCAAGGAGTTGCTGGATAAAGCCCGCAACGAATTTGAAACCGCCAAGCGGGCCGGTGATCTGGCCAAAATGGGTGAGCTGCAATACGGTGTCATGCCGGATCTGGAACGCAAATTGGCCGAGGCGGAAAAAGCCGAAGGCGATGTCATGGTGGAAGAGGCCGTTGGCCCCGAACAGATCGCCGGTGTGGTTGAACGCTGGACCGGCATTCCGGTTGACAAGATGCTGGAAGGTGAGCGCGACAAGCTACTGCGGATGGAAGACCAGATCGGCCAACGGGTGATCGGCCAACGGGCTGCGGTTGCCGCCGTGTCCAATGCGGTGCGTCGGGCGCGGGCCGGGTTGAACGACCCGAGCCGGCCGCAGGGCAGCTTCCTGTTTCTTGGGCCGACCGGCGTTGGCAAGACGGAGCTGACCAAGGCGCTGGCTGAGTTTTTGTTTGATGACGACACCGCGATGGTGCGGATTGATATGTCGGAATTTATGGAAAAACATGCGGTTAGCCGTTTGATCGGCGCACCTCCGGGCTATGTCGGGTATGACGAAGGTGGGGTTCTGACCGAGGCGGTGCGCCGCCGCCCCTATCAGGTTGTGCTGTTTGACGAGGTCGAAAAAGCCCATCCCGATGTCTTTAACGTGCTGTTGCAGGTGCTGGATGACGGGGTTTTGACCGATGGTCAGGGCCGCACGGTTGATTTCAAGCAGACGCTGATTATCCTGACGTCGAACCTCGGCTCGCAGGCGCTTAGCCAGCTTCCCGAAGGGTCGGATGCCGACACCGCCAAGGCCGACGTGATGGAGGCCGTTCGCGCGCATTTCCGGCCCGAGTTTCTGAACCGTCTGGATGAAATCGTGCTGTTTGACCGGCTGAGCCGCGACAATATGGATGGCATCGTGGATATCCAGCTGGCCATTCTTGGCAAGCGTCTGGAAGGTCGGAAGATCCAGTTGGAGATCGACGACAAGGCCCAGACCTGGCTGGCCGATCAGGGCTATGATCCGGTTTATGGCGCAAGGCCGCTGAAAAGGGTGATCCAAAAGGCGTTGCAGGATCCGCTGGCCGAAATGCTGCTAAGCGGTAAGGTCATGGATGGCGACGAGATCGAAGTTTCGGCGGACGACGCCGGGCTGGTGATCGACGGGCTTGGCAAGGGCGATCAACTGCCCGAGGGTGCGCCGCTGCATTGATCCCGGCCTGAACGGACACGTATTGGCCCCGCGAATGGTGATTTGCGGGGCCTTTTCTTTTGCGGGGGCAGCATCAATGCAGCCTTGCCCGTGCTGTTTCTGGCACGCTTGCCGCAGGGCCCACTTGTTTTTATGCCGGATTTGGTCCAAG
>CAYXXQ010000067.1:0-12191 GCA_964469075.1 uncultured Rhodobacter sp. | reverse complement strand
GGCAAAGACCACGCCTACATGCCGATCACCGTCAAGGTCGTCGCACCCGAGGTTTACGAGGCCTGGCTGAAAGGCGCGATCGAAGAATATGCCGGGGTTGCCCCCGCCGTTCAAGTCGCGTCGAACTGATCCGCGAAAGTTCAGCGCGCACCTGCGATGGTGCGCGTATTTTGATTGGATGATCCGATGACGGATATGACTGCATCGCAGCAACGCGACGACGCTGAATTCGGCGATTACTTCGCCCTGCTGAAACCGCGCGTGATGTCGCTGGTGATCTTCACCGCAGCGGTTGGCCTGTTTGTGGCCCCGGGCGCGGTGCACCCGGTGATTGCCTTGTCGTCGATCCTGTTCATCGCCATCGGGGCCGGTGCCTCGGGCGCGCTGAACATGTGGTGGGACGCCGATATTGACCGGGTGATGAAACGCACCCAGTCGCGGCCGGTGCCAGATGGCCGGGTCAGCGCGGGTGACGCCAAGGTTCTGGGCCTGTGGCTGTCGGTGATTGCCGTGGTCATGCTGGGCTTGACGGCGAATTTGCTGGCGGCGGGTCTGCTGGCCTTCACGATCTTCTTTTACGCCGTGATCTATTCGATGTGGCTGAAGCGCGCGACGCCGCAGAACATCGTCATTGGCGGCGCGTCTGGGGCCTTTCCACCGATGATCGGCTGGGCTGTCGCCACCGGTGGCGTGTCGATCGAAGCCATCCTGATGTTCGCGCTGATCTTCATGTGGACGCCGCCGCATTTCTGGGCCTTGGCGCTGTTTATGAACGACGACTACACCAAGGCCGGTGTGCCGATGTTGCCGGTCACGCGTGGCACCCGGGTGACGCGCAATCACATCCTGATCTACACACTGCTGCTGGCCCCGGTCGGGCCGCTGCTGGCCTTCACCCAGATCGGCGGGCCGGTTTTTCTGGCCGCCTCGCTTGCGCTGAACGCCTTGTTCCTGCGCGGTGCCTGGCAGCTTTACCGCCGCAATGATGCCGGGGCGACCGCTGACCAATACGCCGCCGAGCGGAAGTTCTTCCGCCTGTCGCTGGCCTATCTATTCGTGCATTTTCTGGCCCTTCTGGCCGAAGCCGCCTTGCGCTGGGCCGGGATCAACTGGGGCCAGTGGCCCCTCTGGATGTAACATGGCGATCACCCGTGAACATGAACTGCATGCCCGCCGCCGCAAACGCAATGCGATGCTGGGGTTGGTGCTGTTAGGGTTTGTCGTGATGGTCTTTGCGATCACACTGGTCAAGCTTGACAATGGCGGCACGGTCGAAGGCTTTGACCACGCAGTCCGCCCAGGATTGGTGGAGCCAAGCGAATGAGCGCGCACACCAACAATAAGCGCGTGGCGTTTCGCCTGCTTGGGGTGGTTTTCGCGATGGGCATGCTGTCGCTTGCCTCGGTGCCGCTTTATGACTGGTTCTGCCGGGTGACAGGATTTGGCGGCGAAACCAATGTTGCCACTAGCGCCAGCGACACCGTGCTTGAGAAAACCATCAAGATACGCTTTGACGCCTCGCTTGAACGCGGCATGCCCTGGGAATTCAAACCGGTAGAGCGCGAAATTGAACTGAAGATCGGCGAAACTGGTCTGGCCTTTTACGAGGCCTATAACCCGACCGACCGCGTTGTAGCCGGCACAGCCAGTTACAACGTGGCGCCGTTTTCGGCGGGCTATTATTTCACCAAGATCGACTGCTTCTGCTTTGAAATGCAAGTGCTGAAACCCGGCGAACGGGTCTTGATGCCGGTCAGTTTCTATGTCGATCCCGAGATCGTGGATGACAAGGAAGCCAAATACCTGAAATCCATCACCCTGTCCTATACTTTTCACGAAACTGAATTGCCCGAGGACGAGGTTAGCCTTTCCAATCTAACAACGAATCCGCTAAATTGAGCCGAAAATAGGGAAGAACACCAAATGGCGCATGAGAAAAACCACGATTATCACATCCTGAACCCCAGCCTGTGGCCCCTCCTGGGCGCGCTTGGTGGATTTACCATGCTGGGCGGCATGGTGCTTTACATGCACGATATGGGCCCCTGGATCTCGCTGATCGGTCTCGTGATGGTGCTGTTCACCATGTATGTCTGGTGGCGTGATGTCGTGATCGAGGCCGAGGCCGGCGATCACACCCCCGTCGTGATGATCGGCCTGCGCTATGGCGTGATCATGTTCATCATGTCCGAGGTCATGTTCTTTCTAGCCTGGTTCTGGAACTTCTTCAAACACGCGCTTTACCCGATGACCGAAGGCTCGCCCTTGGTTGACGGGGTTTGGCCACCAGCCGGGATTGAAACCTTTGATCCTTGGCATCTGCCGCTGATCAACACCCTGATCCTGTTGTGTTCGGGCGCTGCTGCGACCTGGGCGCACCACGCGATTGCCCATGAAAACAACCGCAAGGATCTGGTGAACGGTTTGATCCTGTCGATCCTGCTGGGTGTTCTGTTCACGATCTTTCAGATTTATGAGTATCAGCACGCCTCGTTCGGCTTCTCGGGCAACATCTACGGCGCGACCTTCTTCATGGCGACCGGCTTTCACGGCTTTCACGTGGTTGTCGGCACGATCTTCCTGGCCGTCTGCCTGGTCCGCGCCCTGCGTGGGCAGATGACGCAGGAGCATCACCTCGGGTTTGAAGCCGCAGCCTGGTATTGGCATTTCGTGGATGTTGTCTGGCTGTTCCTGTTCTTTGCCGTGTATGTTTGGGGCGGCTAAAGCGACGCAGTTCGGCGCTGCCGCGCCGGAGTATTTGGCGCAATAAAGAAACAAGGGCGCGGCATTGGTCGCGCCTTTTTTTGTGAGAGGCGGGTTAATGACCAAACGCATGATTGCCCCTTTGTTGATCGGGGTTCTGGGCGCGGCGATATTGTTAAGCCTTGGGGTTTGGCAGCTGAACCGGCTGACCTGGAAGCAAGCGATATTGGCCGAGATCGAAGCGCAAGTCACCGCCGCGCCGGTGACGCTGGCAGAGATTGGCGATCCGGAAGACGCGCAGTTCGTCCCCGTCCGTCTTAGCGGCCGGTTCACGGGGGAGGAGTTGCATGTCCTAAGCTCCACCCGCGATTATGGCGCGGTCTACCGCATCATCGCCGCCTTTGAAACGGCAGACAATCGCCGCGTGCTGGTTGATCGCGGGATCATCCCGCTGACCTCCAAGGATACCCCGCGCCCGACACAGACCGTTACGATTGTTGCCAATATCCGCACCCCGGTCGAGGTTGACAGCTATACCCCCGACCCTGACCCGATCCGTAACATCTGGTTCGCCCGCGATGTGCCGGTGATGGCGACAGCACTTAAGACCGAACCTTTGATGCTGATCCTGCGCGAAACCTCGGAAACGCCGCTGGTGGTCAGACCGCATCCGGTGGACATCGCGGGCATTCCCAACAACCACCTGAATTACGTCATCACCTGGTTTTTATTTGCCGCCGCGTGGTTGGGGATGACAGGCCTGTGGCTTTGGCGTATCAGGCGTCGAACACAATTGTGAAGGCTTTGAAGCGATGAAATATATATCGACCCGCGGCCAGGCGCCCGCCTTGAGTTTTGAAGAGGCAATGCTGACCGGGTTGGCCCGCGATGGCGGCCTTTATGTGCCCGAAACCTGGCCGCAATTCAGCCATGACGATATCGCCGCACTGGCCGGGATGCGCTATGAAGATGCCGCCTTTGCGGTGATGAAACCCTTCATCGGCGACACGTTCAGCGACCAGGAATTTCAGGACATCATCAACCGCGCCTATGCCGGGTTCAGCCACGAAGCGAAATGCCCGATCACCCAGATCGGTGAAAATGATTTCCTGCTGGAACTGTTTCACGGCCCGACCCTGGCCTTCAAAGACGTGGCGATGCAACTGATCGGCCAGATGTTTGATGCCGCCCTCAAGCGGCGCGGCGAACGGGTGACAATCGTTGGCGCGACCTCAGGCGATACCGGATCAGCCGCGATTGAAGCCTTCAAAGGCCTTGAGGCGGTTGACGTTTTCATCATGTTCCCGGACGGCAACCGCGTCAGCGAAGTGCAGCGCCGACAGATGACGACCCCGGATTCTGAAAACGTGCACGCCCTGGCGGTTGATGGCGATTTTGACGATTGTCAGGCCTTATTGAAAGACATGTTCAACGATTTTGACTTTCGCGACCGGGTGAAACTGGCCGGGGTCAACTCGATCAACTGGGCCCGCGTGCTGGCGCAGGTGGTTTACTATTTCACCTCGGCCGTCAGCCTTGGCGCGCCGCATCGCCAGGTCAGCTTCACCGTGCCGACCGGCAATTTCGGCGATATCTTTGCCGGCTATGTCGCGCGGCGCATGGGCCTGCCGATTGACCGGCTGATCATTGCCACCAACCAGAACAACATCCTGCACCGGACATTGCAAACCGGGCGCTACACCAAAATGGGCGTCACGCCGTCGATCAGCCCGTCGATGGATATCCAGGTCTCCTCCAACTTTGAGCGTGCCTTGTTTGACGTCTATGACCGCGAAGGTTCTGCGGTGTCACAACTGATGCAGGACTTGCAGGACAAGGGCGAATTTACCCTGTCCCAAAGAGCGCTTGAGCGGTTGCAACTGGAATTTGACAGCGGCGATTGTTCCGAAGACGAAACCCGCGCTGCCATCGCCACCGTGATGAAAATGACCGGCGAAGTCGTCTGCCCACACACCGCCGTGGGCATCAAGGTTGCGGCCGATTTGCGGATCAATGGCCGGGTGCCGATGATTACCCTGGCGACAGCGCATGCCGCGAAATTCCCGGATGCGGTGGCGGCGGCTTGTGGCCAACGCCCGGCCTTGCCGCCACATCTGGCCGATCTGTTTGACCGGCCAGAGCGGGTTACGCATGTCGCGCATGACTTGGAAGCGATTAAAAACATCATCCTGAAGGGGATCCCGGCTTGAGCGTTGAACTCCACCGCCTGTCAAACGGCTTTCGTATCGTCACCGAACATATGCCCGGGCTGAAATCTGCCTCGCTTGGCATCTGGGTCAATGCCGGGGGCCGTCATGAGCGGCCCGAACAAAACGGTATCGCGCATTTTCTGGAGCACATGGCCTTCAAAGGCACAGCCCGGCGCAGCGCCCTAGAAATCGCCGAGGCGATTGAAGATGTCGGCGGCTATATCAACGCCTATACCAGCCGCGAAATGACCGCCTATTACGTCCGTGTGCTGGAAGACGACGTGCCGTTGGCGCTGGACGTGATTTCAGACATTCTGCTGAACCCCACGTTTGATCCCCGCGAAATCGAGGTGGAGCGGGGCGTGATTTTACAGGAAATCGGCCAGACCTTTGACACCCCGGACGACGTGATTTTCGATTGGTTGCAAGAGGTTAGCTATCCAGGACAACCGCTCGGCCGCTCCATCCTGGGGCCAAGCGAACGGGTCAAAGCGTTTTCGCGCGAAGATCTGGCGGGCTTTGTCCATGAACAGTACGGCCCCGAACAGATGATCCTGTCGGCAGCCGGTGCGGTGGATCACGACAAGCTGGTGGCCGAGGCGGAAAAGCTGTTTGGCCACTTGCCCGCGCGCACCCCACCCAAGGCCGATGCCGGTCTGTTTCTGGGCGGTGAACACCGCGCGATCAAAGATCTGGAACAAGCGCATTTCACCCTTGCGCTTGAGGCCCCCGGCTATCGCAGCGACCAGATCTACACCTCGCAGATCTATTCGATGGCCCTTGGTGGCGGCATGTCCTCGCGCCTGTTTCAGGAGGCCCGCGAAAAGCGTGGCCTGTGCTATACCATTTTCGCGCAGGCCGGGGCCTTTGCCGATACCGGCATGATGACGATCTATGCCGGCACCAGTGGCGACGACATCGAAGGCCTTGCGAACCTGTCGATTGACGAGATGCGCCGCATCGCCGACGACATCCGCGAGGTCGAGGTTGATCGCGCCCGCACCCAGCTTAAAGCGGGCCTGTTGATGGGGCTGGAAAGCCCGGCCTCGCGTTGCGAACGGTTGGCGCGGATGGTGTCGATCTGGGATCGGGTGCCAAGCCTCGAAGAAACCATCGCCCGGATTGACGCGGTCACGGCCAAATCGGTCGGCGATTTCGCAGCCGATCTTTGCCAGACCGGCAAGACCTCGATGGCGGTCTATGGCCCGGTGGCCAAGGCCCCCGAACTTGGGGCACTGACCCGGCGGTTGGCTGCATGATCTTTTCACGGCGCCGGCAAATCTCGATCGAAAGTGATCGTTTGACCCTGCGTCTGCCGCTTGCGGCTGATCATCAAAACTGGGCCGGGCTGCGTCAGGAAAGTGCCGACTTCCTAAAACCGTGGGAGCCGCAGTGGTCCCGCGATCACCTGTCCAAAAAGGCCTTCAGCACCCGCGTCTATTCCGCCGCCCGCTCGGTCGACAGCGGTGCCGGCGTGCCGCTTTTTTTGTTTCGCCGTCAGGATCAGTGCCTGCTGGGCGCGATCACCATCGACAATATCCAGCGCGGCCCCAGCCAATCCTGCACGATGGGCTACTGGATCGGTGCCGCCTTCGCCCGCCAGGGCTACATGAGCGAAGCCGTCAAAGCCGTTGTCCACTACGCTTTCACCGAGCTTGACCTCAGCCGCGTTCAGGCGGGCTGCCTGCCCGAAAACGCCGCCTCGCGCGGGGTGCTGGAAAAGTCCGGGTTCAAATATGAAGGTGTCGCGCAAAGCTATCTGCAAATCGCCGGGCGCTGGCGCAACCATGTGTTATACGCCAACCTCAGGGCCGACCGGCGCGGTAAAACCATCGTCGGCTGATCCCTTGCAGGGCCATCAGGCCGCAGCAAGACCGGCTTGAATTTCCCCGCCCAACCGTGCTTCATCAAACGCATGAACCGAACTGAACCCACCATCAGCCAAGCCCTGATTGCCACGCTGCGCGACCAGCTTGATCGACAGTGTTTTCACGACTTCGCACCGCGCTATCTGGAAGAACCGCGCGGCATGATCAAAGGCCGCGCCGGTCTGATCCTGGCACCTGCAACCACGTCCGAGGTCCAAAAGATCATCCGCGCTTGCAACCAGCACCAAGCCCCGGTGATCCCCTACGGCGGTGGCACCGGGCTGGTCGGCGGCCAGGTCAGTGGCGATCATCCCAATGCGGTTTTACTGTCGATGGAGCGGATGAACCGCATCCGCAGCCTGTCACCTGACGACAACATTTTGATCGCCGAGGCCGGTGTGATCCTCGCCAGCATTCAGGACGCCGCCGAACAGGCGGACCGCTTGTTTCCACTGTCGCTGGCCTCCGAAGGGTCGTGCCAGATCGGCGGCAATCTGTCGACAAATGCCGGCGGGGTTGGCGTGCTGCGCTACGGCAACGCCCGCGACCTGTGCCTGGGTCTTGAGGCGGTTTTGCCAAATGGTGAGGTCTGGAACGGCCTGTCACGCCTGCGCAAGGACAACACCGGGTATGACCTGAAAAACCTGCTGATCGGCGCTGAGGGCAGCCTTGGCATCATCACCGCCGCCAGCCTGAAACTGTTTCCCCGCCCCACCAGATATCACGCCGCCTTGGTGCAGCTACGCGATCCAAACGCCGCCCTGACATTGCTGACGCGCTGTCAGGCAGGCCTTGCGGGCATGGTGTCAGCGTTTGAGCTGATCCACCGGCAAGGGCTTGATTTTCTGGCAGAAAAGCTGCCGCAAATCCGCGTGCCCGCGATGGGGTCCGGGGACTGGTATGCCCTGATCGACCTGGGCGTCACCGGTGATGTCCAGCTGGCCGACAGGTTTGAAACCCTGCTTGGAAACGCGCTGGAAGACGGTCTGATCAGCGACGCCCTGATCGCTCAGAACGCCGCACAGCGGCGGGAGTTCTGGACCGTCCGCGAAACCATTCCCGAGGCCAACCGCCTGATCGGCGCGATCTATTCGCATGACATTTCCGTCCCCGTCAGCCGCATCCCCGATCTGATTAAAAGCGGCCAGGCGCTGATAAAAACCATAGGCGATTTTCGCATCAACTGTTTTGGCCATGTCGGCGACGGCAATCTGCATTACAATTTCTATCCGCCAAAGGGGAAAAACCGCGCCGATTACCTGCATCTGCAAGCCCCGATCAAAGAGGCGATTTATGGGCTGGTTTACGAATTGGGCGGCTCAATGTCTGCCGAACACGGGATCGGCCGGATGAAACTTGCCGATCTGCAACGCTACGGCGATCCGGCCAAACTGGCCGCGATGCGGGCGATCAAAACGGCGCTTGATCCGGTCGGCATCCTCAACCCCGGGGCGGTTGTGGATTTCGGGGCAGGGGGCGGCACTGGCGGTTAAGGTGTGTAGGTCGTCAAGGGCGCAAAAAAATGCGCCCCACCTTGCTCAAAAGCGGGGCGCAAAAAGCAGACGTGAGGTCTGAATGCAAGTAACAATGCCCCGTGGAAACGAGGTCTGCCAAGACTAAGCCGAAACCCCCTAAGAAAAGGTAAACCTTAGATTTTTCGCCATTGGGATCAGATTTTATCCCATCCGCCAGACCGCCAGCTCATTGCCGTCGGGATCGGCAAACTGAAAGCGGCGCCCGCCGGGAAACTCAAAAATCTCTTTGGTGACCCTGCCGCCAGCCTCGGTCACCGCCCGCATCAGGGCCGGCAAATCCTCACCATAAAGAACGATCAGCGGGCCGCCGGTCTGAACCGCCACGCTTGCATCAAACCCGCCTTTCATATGGCCGTCATCAAACTCACAATACTGCGGGCCGTAATCGGTGAAGCTCCAGCCGAAAGCCTGGCCATAAAAGGCCTTGCTTTGCGCGATATCGCTGACGTTAAACTCAATATAGTTGATCCGTTTATCGGTCGGTTGCATAATGCGAGCCTCCTGCTTTGACAAGGCCAGCATAGGCGTTAGGGTCGGACCTGTCAGCCGGAATGAGGGTTGATCACGGTCATTGGCAAGGGGCGCAAAACCCTGTAGGACACGCCGGAAATCCTTCTTATTCCGTCAGGCCTGATCGAAATGACCGTCACCCGTTTTGCCCCGTCTCCCACCGGCTATCTTCACGTCGGCAATCTGCGCACGGCGCTGTTCAATTTCCTGATCGCGCGGAAATCCGGCGGCACGTTCATTTTGCGGCTGGATGACACCGATCCCGAGCGCTCAAAACCTGAATATGCAGATGCGATCAAGGAAGATCTGGAATGGCTGGGCCTGACCTGGGACCGTGTCGAAACCCAGTCCACAAGGCTTGACCGCTATCACGCCGCCGCCGAAAAACTACGCGTGATCAACCGGTTTTATGAGTGTTTTGAAACCCCGACCGACCTTGATTTAAAGCGCAAGAAGCTGCTGAATATGGGCAAGCCACCGGTCTATGATCGCGCTGGCCTGGCACTGTCAGAGGCCGAAAAAGACACCTATCGATCCGACCGTCCCGGCCATTGGCGGTTTCTGCTGGATCTTGCGCGGATCGAATGGAACGATAGCATTCTTGGCGATATTTCGATTGACGCCGCCAGCGTGTCAGACCCCGTTCTAATCCGGGGCGACGGCCAGGTGCTTTACACGCTGGCCTCGGTCGTTGATGACACCGAAATGGGTGTGACCCATGTTGTGCGCGGCGCCGATCATGTGACCAACACAGCCACCCAAATCCAGATCATCAAGGCGCTTGGCGGCGATGTTCCGGCCTTTGCGCATCACTCGCTATTGACCGGGCCGCAAGGCGAAGGCCTGTCCAAACGCCTTGGCACCCTGGCGTTGCGCGATCTGCGTGCGTCCGGGATTGAACCGATGGCCTTGCTTAGCTTGTTGGCGCGTCTCGGTTCGTCCGATCCGGTGGAGCTGCGCGTCTCAATTGACGAGCTGATCGCAGGATTTAACCTTGGCCATTTTGGTGCCGCCCCGACGAAATTTGACGTTGAGGATCTGAAGCCACTGACATCAAAATATGTCTCAGGCCTGTCGCTGGCCGACATGGCCGGGTCCTTGAAAGACGCCGGTGTGCCCGATGATCTGGTGCCTGCGTTCTGGCAGGCGGTTCATGAAAACGTCGATATCCGCAGCGATGTTGCCAAGTGGTGGGCCTTGTGCCGCGATGGCGCCGATCCTTTGATCGAGGCCGAGGACAAGGAGTTTGTGGCAGACGCCCTTGCCCTGTTGCCGGGCGGCCCGTTTGATGAAACGACCTGGTCCGCTTGGACGGCCGCGGTCAAAACAGCGACCGGACGCAAGGGCAGGGGCCTGTTCATGCCCCTGCGCAAAGCGCTGACTGGCATGGCGCATGGCCCGGATATGGGACAGTTGCTGCCCCTGATGCAGGTCATCCGCGCTAAGGCCTAAACGCGCGAACGAGCTTTATCCAGCCCGCATAAGCGGGGCCGGAATGCCGGGATGCCTAAGGCGGGTGGCAAGGTGATCGGCGGTGCTGGCCGCCCCGGCAGGGGTCAGAAGGTATTCGGTTTCCGCGCCTTTCTGCCGCCTCCGGATCAGACCCGCTTTTTCCATTTGCCGAAGATGATGGATCAGCGTGGCGCGCGCCAGCCGCGTAGCGCGTTCAAGATGGCCAAGGGTTTTCCCGGCATCGGGGCGATCAATCAACAGATTGAAAATCGCCAATCGGCGCTTGTGCCCAAGGGCAAAGCAGATGCTGACGATAGACTCGGATTCTGGTTGGGTCATTGTGGGTCCACCTTTTCAGTTTTGTGTTGTCTGCCCCATTAAAGCCTTGATTCCCTTTCCAACCCCTTAAAAATTGGTCGATTGGTCGACTAGCCCTCTGATCGACTACTCTTCTAGTCGAACCGAAATGACAGCCAACCGCACGCTACACCAAACCCTACCCCCGACGAAACCGTGTCACCTGCAATGCATCCAGTGCCGCATCGACCAACGCTCTCTCACGTCTGCCCGGCGTCACGGCCCGGGCGTAGATCGGTGCCGCTCGATCATCCAGAACCGGCGACTCCCAACCATCGGTGGTGTCAAAGAAATGCTGCGCGCCCTCCGCGCCAAATACCTGCAAATAACCCTGCACGACCGTATCGAGATAGCTCAGCAATACCGGATGCCGGGTTGAGGGCGGCGCATCATTGCCAGGGCGGGTTTGATAGATCTGCACCATGATATCCCGGTCATGGGCATGATCGACATCGCCTTCCGCCAATTGTAGCCGATCATAGGCGTGCTCCCGTTCATCCAATGCCGCCCAATCGCCTCCGGGGACGGCCGCAATCAGCCCGTCAATCGCATGATTCGGGGCAGGCACCACCGTCAGGTAAGCCACCTCGCGCAAATTGGTGTGGCGCCATTGCCGCCGCCAGCCTTTCACCCGCGCGGGGTGGGCGTTGTCATAGGCATGGGTCTTGCGGTTCACCAAAGATCCATAGCCAAAAAAGAACGGTTCGGGCATCTCGCCTCCTGCTGATGGGCTCATATTGGGACCGGTGCCAGAATTGTACAAGCCGGTTGATATCGCAAAGTTCGTATACTATCGTGCGCAATATCAGCGACGGGAGAATCTGGGTCCGCCCAGTGCCGAAGGAGCAACCGCCCCGGAAACTCTCAGGCCACCGGACCGACGCTGAAAACACACTCTGGAGAGATCCCGGTCACAACCCGGGGCGCCGAAGGGATAGCGATCTCAGGCAAAAGGACAGAGGGGGCATCGCCGATGCGGCCATTTCGCCGTGTCTAGAAACGATGCCGGACACCGCCCAGACGCGTCAACCGGACAGTAAAGGGGGCCTTATGTCCGGTTTGAACCGCACTGCGCTTTATGATTTGCACCTGGAATTGGGTGCGAAAATGGTGCCTTTCGCAGGCTATGAAATGCCCGTTCAATACCCGTTGGGGGTCTTGAAGGAACATCTTCACTGCCGCGCCGCTGCCGGTTTGTTTGACGTCAGCCATATGGGCCAGGTGATCCTGCGTGCGAAATCCGGGGATAATGTTGCGGCGGCCCTGGCGCTTGAATGCCTGGTGCCGGTTGACCTACTGGGCCTTGGTGAAAACCGTCAGCGATACGGGTTTTTTACCAATGAAACCGGGGGGGTCCTGGATGATCTGATGATCGCCAACCGGCGCGATCATCTGTTTTTGGTGGTGAATGCCGCCTGCAAAGACGCGGATATTGCGCATCTGAAGGCCGGCCTAAGCGACCGATGCGACATAGTGGTGCTGACCGACCGCGCGCTTCTGGCCTTGCAGGGGCCACTGGCCGAACAGGCCCTGGCGCGGCTGATGCCGGAAGCCAA
>CAYXXQ010000066.1:9112-12239 GCA_964469075.1 uncultured Rhodobacter sp. | reverse complement strand
AGCCAGGCCCGCGCCCTGTCGGTGGTGCGCTATCTGGTGGACGAGCTTGGCATGCCCTCGGACCGATTGGCGGCAACCGGATTCGGGGAGTTTCAGCCGGTAAATCCGGCTGATACCCGCGAAGCACGGGCGCAAAATCGCCGGATTGAGTTGAAGTTTACCGAAAAATAGGCGCGGGCCGGGGGCAAGCGGGGGGGCACCCGGCGGTCAATCGATGGTTAGCTGAAGCTGCTTGCCGTCGATTTCGCGCCCGTCTCGGGTCAGGCTGACCACGCCCTGATAAAGCCCCGCAGGCCAGGGTTCGGCGCGGCGTTTGCGGCCGGACAACCGGTAGCCTTCGGCCTGATTTTGCGTCAGCGTGAAGGTTTGATCGGCCAGCAACGCACCATCGGGAAAGCGGACAGTGACCCTGATGATGTCGTGCTGACGCAGCCCGTAAAAGAACCCCCAGACCGCAAGGGCTGGGCTGGTGGCGGTGATGTCTCTGGCGTGATCGCCGCTTTGGCGAATGGCAGGGAGGTCAAGATTGCTGCCCGCGAAACCCGCCGACAACAGCCCGCCGGGCGTGTAGGGCAGGGGCGGGGACCAAAGCTGGGGCTGCGCGCCATCGGTGCAACTGCTGCCCCGAGGCTGAAACGGGTCGATGATCGCGTCGTTGTTTGTGACCTTGATGTGGACATGCGGAAACTCGGTCTGGCCGCTGAGGCCGACGAGGCCCAGCGTATCGCCCTGCTTGACGCGCAAGCCAGGAACAACGGCGATCGAGCCTTTGCGCATGTGGCAATACATCGTTTTCCAGCCGTCACCGTGATCCAGCAAAACACCGTTGCCGCATTCGCGCCCGTCGACATTTGGCGCACCGGCATCGCCCTGGGCGATGTCAGGCGTGTGATCGCGCACGGCCGTTACGGTGCCTTTGGCGGCGGCCAGAACCGGCACGCCGATGCCCTTGATCTGGTTGCGATGGACCAGACGGATATCGGTGCCCTTATGGGTGTCATAGGTCAGCGGCCCGCAGGCGTGATCCATCGCGGCCAGGCCGGGATCGCGATCGACATATTGCTGGATGAAGCAGTCCTGGCCAAGGGTGCAGGCCAGCGGTAGGGCAAGCGCTGGCGGGTCGGCCCATGTTGCCGTGGGCAGGCCCGCCAGGAGTGTTGCCAATATTGCTGCCGGTCGGATCAATCCGCGGTCAGCAAGGGTGGTTTGTCACCCGACAGGCGCGGTTTTTCCGGGGCTTCGATCCGAAGGTCAAGCTTGCCGTTTTTCATCCCGACCTTGATGATGCCACCTTTGGCCAGCTTGCCGAACAACAGTTCCTCGGCCAGCGGTTTCTTGATGTGCTCCTGAATGACGCGGGCCAGTGGCCGCGCGCCCATGCGGTCGTCGTAGCCCTTTTCGGCCAGCCATTCGGCAGCCGGTTTGGTCAGTTCGATCACCACGTTGCGGTCCATCAACTGGGCTTCCAGTTGCAGCACGAATTTGTCGACGACTTGCAGGATCACGTCTTTGGACAGCGGCGCAAAGCTGATCACTGCATCCAGACGGTTGCGGAATTCCGGGGTGAAAGTCCGTTCGATCGCGGCGGTGTCTTCGCCTTCGCGCCGGTCGCGGCCAAAACCGATAGCGGATTTCGCCTGCTCGGCGGCCCCGGCGTTGGTTGTCATGATCACAACCACGTTGCGGAAATCAACCGTGCGGCCATTGTGATCGGTCAGCTTGCCGTGATCCATCACTTGCAGCAGGATGTTATAGACATCCGGGTGGGCCTTTTCGATTTCATCCAGCAGCAGCACGCAATGCGGATGCTGATCAACGCCGTCGGTCAGAAGGCCGCCCTGGTCAAATCCGACATAGCCGGGAGGGGCACCGATCAGGCGCGAGACCGCGTGTTTTTCCATATATTCCGACATGTCAAAGCGCAGCAATTCGACGCCCAGCGTGTCGGCCAATTGTTTGGCAACCTCGGTTTTGCCGACGCCGGTGGGGCCTGCAAACAGGTAGTTGCCGATGGGTTTTTCCGGTTCACGCAATCCAGCGCGCGACAGTTTGATGGCCGAGGACAGGGCCACAATCGCGTCGTCCTGACCGAACACCACCCGTTTCAGGCTGGTTTCCAGATCGCGCAGCACCTCGGCATCGCCTTTTGAGACAGTTTTTGACGGGATGCGGGCGATTTTTGCGACAACGGCCTCGATCTCTTTGACGCCGATGGTTTTGCGGCGCTTGCTTTCGGCCACCAGATGCTGGGCGGCCCCGGCTTCGTCGATCACGTCGATGGCTTTGTCGGGCAGCTTGCGGTCATGGATATAGCGCGCCGAAAGCTCCACCGCGGTTTTGATTGCGTCGGCGGTGTATTTGATGTCGTGATGTTCTTCGAAATAGGGTTTCAGGCCCTTGAGGATCTTGACTGAATCCTCGACCGAAGGTTCGTTCACGTCGATTTTCTGGAACCGGCGCGACAGGGCGCGGTCTTTTTCGAAATGCTGGCGGAATTCTTTGTAGGTGGTGGAGCCCATGCAGCGTAGCTTGCCGCCTTGCAGGGCCGGTTTCAGCAGATTGCTGGCATCCATCGCCCCGCCCGAGGTCGCGCCTGCGCCGATCACGGTGTGAATTTCGTCGATGAACAGGATCGCGTCGGGGTGTTCCTCCATCTCGGTCATCACTGCTTTCAGGCGTTCTTCGAAATCGCCACGATAACGTGTGCCGGCCAGAAGCGCGCCCATGTCGAGCGAATAGATCGTGGCATGGGCCAGGATTTCCGGGGTTTGGCCGCCAACGATGCGATGCGCCAGGCCTTCGGCGATGGCGGTTTTGCCAACGCCAGGGTCGCCCACCAGAAGCGGGTTGTTTTTGCGGCGGCGACAAAGCACCTGGATGCACCGCTCTACCTCGTGGTCGCGGCCGATCAGAGGGTCGACTTCGCCCTTGCGGGCTTTGGCGTTCAGATCGACGCAATATTTTGCCAGCGCGCTTTCCTTGGCGTCGCCTTCAACGGTGGCCTGTGAATCCTCGGTGAAATCTTCGGTGCCGGTCAGCGGGCGGCTTTCGGAATGTTCAGGGTCTTTGGCCACGCCGTGGGCGATGTAATTGACCGCGTCATAGCGGGTCATATCCTGTTCTTGCA
>CAYXXQ010000066.1:0-9012 GCA_964469075.1 uncultured Rhodobacter sp. | reverse complement strand
ACGCCGTGGGCGATGTAATTGACCGCGTCATAGCGGGTCATATCCTGTTCTTGCAAAAAGAACGCCGCGTTGCTTTCGCGTTCGGCAAAGATCGCGACCAGCACATTGGCGCCGGTCACTTCGGTCCGGCCCGAGGACTGGACATGGATCGCGGCCCGCTGGATCACCCGCTGAAAGGCGGTGGTGGGTGCTGCTTCTGAACCGTCGATATCCGAGACCAGCGTGGTCAGTTCTTCGTCGATGAAGGTTTCAAGCGCATGCGCCAGAATATCCAGATCGACCCCGCAGGCCCGCATCACCTTGGCGGCGTCCGGTTCTTCGGTCAGGGCCAGCAACAGGTGTTCAAGCGTCGCAAGTTCATGCTTTCGCTCGTTTGCCAGCGCCAGGGCTGCGTGAATCGCCTGTTCAAGCGTATTTGAAAAAGATGGCATGCTCAGCCCTCCCACCAGGAATTGGTTCGCGGTTGTCACGAACCCAGCGCATTATTAAAACGCGTAACCTTAAACTTCGGTTTTATTGTGGCAGCTTCAAGGTCTTTTTCCCCGATTCTTTTTGAAACATCGGTAAAAAGCACGTCACAACGGTAAAATATTCCCTGACCGGGCCTTAAAAACACCGGTTGAAGGCGCAACCCGTGGGTGCAGTCGCCGCAAACGCACCCGTCACCCCTATCATGGCGTTTTGGTCAGAAACTGTCTTTGCGGCGGCGCATTTCGGCAAAAACCTCAACATCCGGGGCGTCGGTCATGCTTAAGGCGGCTTTCACTTCGGGATTGCCTGCGCGCAAAAATGGGTTGGTGGCCATTTCCAGCGCCAGGGTTGACCCCATCGTGTCACCGCCACGCGCCCGCGTTTCAGAGATCTGTTTGGCCCGGTCGATCAGCGCTTTGTTTTCCGGTTCAACCGACATCGCGAATTTGGCGTTGGAGGCGGTATATTCATGGCCGGAGTAGATCCGGGTTTCCGGCGGCAGCTCCATCAGTTTGCTGAGGGTTGCCCACATCATCGCAGCGTCGCCTTCAAACAGCCGCCCGCAGCCCATCACCATCAGGCTGTCGCCGGTGAACAGCGCGTCGCCTTCAGGGAAGTAATAAGCGATATGACCCTTGGTATGGCCCCAGGCCTCGTAGACATAAACCGGTTGATGACCCAGCGCGAAAGCATCGCCTTCTTCCACCGCCAGGTCCAGCTTGGGCAGGCGCTGCATATCGGCCTTGGCGCCGACGATCGGGGCCTCGATCGCCTGATGCAACACATCAATACCGTCGATATGGTCGCCGTGGTGATGGGTGATCAGGATCTGGTTCAGACCCCAGCCTTTGAACGACAGGGTGCGCAGGATCGGCGCGGTTTCCGGCGCATCTATCACAGCAACCTCGCCCGAGGCAGGATCGCGCACCGCATAGGCATAGTTATCTTGCAGGCAGGGGATGGTCAGGATTTCCAAGGGCATAGCAATTTCATCTGTCTGTGGTTAGGTTTCGTCAGGAACATTCCCCGATTGCGGGTAGGGATGCAATGCATTTGGATGTAGTTGACCTGAAGGCGTTTTACTACCGGACCACTTTGGGCCGGGTGGCGCAGCGTGCCATTCGCGATCAGGTGCGCGGACTTTGGCCCGATGTCAAAGGTCGCACGGTGGCGGGTTTTGGCTTTGCGGCCCCGGTTTTGCGGCCCTTCCTTGGCGAAGCGCGGCGG
This sequence comes from uncultured Rhodobacter sp., assembly GCA_964469075.1. GTDB lineage: Bacteria > Pseudomonadota > Alphaproteobacteria > Rhodobacterales > Rhodobacteraceae > UBA5972. Next base: position 7,314 of record CAYXXQ010000066.1, on the reverse strand, counting down.
GTCACGTCGTTTATGCCGCAACAGCAAGGGGTGATGCCCTGGCCTGCTGGGATGGCGAATATCTCGGTCTTATGTGCTGAGACCAACTGGCCGGTGCAGCCGGGGTTCATTGACAACCTTGTGGTGCTGCATGGGCTGGAAACCTCCGAACGGCCGGGGCCGTTGCTGGATGAGATCTGGCGCGTGCTGGCCCCCGGCGGGCGGGTTTTGTTTATTGTGCCGAACCGGTCCGGTCTGTGGGCGCGGCGCGATGTGACGCCGTTTGGCTATGGTCGGCCGTTCAGTCTGGGCCAGCTTGAATCGCAACTGCAAAGCCACCGGTTTGAGCCCGAGCGCCACGTCGCGGCCCTGTTCTCCCCACCCAGTCAAAAGCGGTTCTGGCTGAAAATGGCCCCGATGTGGGAGCGCGCAGGCCAGTCCATCAGCGCGCAACTGGCCGGGGGTGTGCTGCTGGTTGAGGCCAGCAAACAGATCTATGCCCCGACCCATCGCGGCAGCCCGGTTGCCGTGCGCAGGCCCTTAAAAGTTCTGGAAGGCATCGGCCGCCCGGCCCCGGAACCGGTGCGCGGGCGGATGCCGGTGGACGGCCTGCTTGGGTGATTTTCTGACCCATCCGGTCGTTCGGCTTGCGCAATAAATTCCGGCAAATCAGCAAGATTCCCCGCAAACCCCTGTATTCCGATGGTTTTTAAGGCTTCAAAGCGTCGCACATGACACATCGACATTGCTAAGTTATTGAAATATGGTTGTTAAAATTCATCCACAGGGGGTGTCTAAGCTGTTGCCAGCCCAGAATACCTCTGCTATCACCGCGCCGATTTCAACGTGCATACAATTGTGTGCGTTCAGTCCAACAAGCCGGGCCTGGTGTGAACAGGGGCCGGGAAGCCAGAAATCGGAAGGGTCTACGTGTCCGAAACAGCTTCTATATCTTCGGGGATCGCGTCGCGTTATGCGACGGCGGTTTTCGGTTTGGCCAAAGAGGCCAAGAAACTTCCTGAGGTCGAGGGCGATTTGACCGCTTTGACCGAGGCGCTGGACAGCAGCGCCGAATTCAGGAACCTGATTTCTTCGCCGGTCTATTCGCGCAGCGAACAGTCCAAGTCCGTCAGCGCAATTGCTGCCAAGATGGGCCTTGGCACGATCATGGCAAACACGCTGGGTCTGATGGCGTCCAACCGCCGCCTGTTCGTGCTGCGCCACCTGATTGCCGCAATGCGCAACCTGATCGCTGACGAGCGCGGCGAAGTGACCGCCGAAGTGACGTCGGCGAAAAAGCTGACCAAGGCGCAGGAAACCAAAATTGCCGCATCATTGAAAAGCGCAATTGGCAAAGATGTGAATATTCAATCGACCGTTGATGAGGCAATCATCGGCGGTCTTGTCGTTAAAGTGGGCTCGCGGATGATCGACAGTTCGATCGCTTCCAAGCTCTCCAATCTTCAAAATGCAATGAAAGAGGTCGGATAAATGGGTATCCAAGCTGCAGAAATTTCTGCGATCCTCAAGGACCAGATCAAGAATTTTGGTCAAGAGGCAGAAGTCGCCGAAGTCGGTCGTGTGCTGTCCGTCGGTGACGGTATCGCCCGTGTACACGGCCTGGACAACATCCAAGCCGGTGAGATGGTGGAATTCCCCGGTGGTATTCGCGGGATGGCTTTGAACCTTGAGGTCGACAATGTCGGCGTGGTTATCTTCGGATCCGACCGGGACATCAAAGAAGGCGACACCGTCAAACGGACCAACGCGATTGTGGACGTGCCTGTGGGCGACGAACTGCTTGGTCGTGTTGTGGATGGCCTTGGCAACCCGATTGACGGCAAAGGCCCGATCAAAGCGAAAAAGCGTAGCCAGGCCGACGTCAAAGCGCCGGGCATTATCCCGCGTAAATCGGTTCACGAGCCGATGCTGACGGGCCTCAAATCCATCGACGCCCTGATCCCCGTTGGCCGTGGCCAGCGCGAGCTGATCATTGGTGACCGTCAGACCGGTAAAACGGCTGTGGCGCTGGATGCGATCCTGAACCAGAAATCTTATAACGACGCAGCTGGCGACGACGAAGGCAAGAAACTGTACTGCGTTTATGTCGCCATCGGCCAAAAGCGGTCGACTGTGGCCCAGCTGGTGAAAAAGCTGGAAGAAGCGGGCGCACTTGCCTATTCGATCGTGGTTGCGGCTACCGCATCCGATCCGGCACCAATGCAGTTTCTGGCCCCATACGCGGCGACCTCGATGGCGGAGCATTTCCGCGACAATGGCCGCCATGCGCTGATCATTTACGATGATTTGTCCAAACAGGCCGTGTCTTATCGTCAGATGTCGCTGCTGCTGCGCCGTCCGCCGGGACGCGAAGCCTATCCGGGCGACGTTTTCTATCTGCACTCGCGCTTGCTGGAACGCTCGGCCAAGCTGAACGAAGACAACGGCTCGGGCTCGTTGACCGCACTGCCGGTGATTGAAACCCAGGGCGGCGACGTTTCGGCGTTTATTCCGACCAACGTGATTTCGATCACCGACGGCCAGATCTTTCTGGAAACCGAACTGTTCTATCAGGGCATTCGCCCGGCTGTGAACACCGGTCTGTCGGTGTCGCGTGTGGGTTCGTCGGCACAAACCGACGCGATGAAATCAGTTGCAGGCTCGATCAAACTGGAATTGGCGCAGTATCGCGAGATGGCGGCGTTTGCCCAGTTCGGCTCGGACCTTGATGCGGCAACGCAGGCCCTGTTGAACCGGGGTGCGCGTCTGACCGAACTGCTGAAGCAGCCGCAGTATTCGCCGCTGACCAACGCAGAGCAGGTTATCGTGATCTATGCCGGCACCAAGGGTTTCCTTGACAAGATTGCCGTTGGCGACGTGAACCGCTTTGAGGCGGGTCTGCTGAACCATGTGCGTCAGAACCACGCCGATCTGCTGGCCGACATCACCGACAATGACCGCAAGGTCAAAGGTGATCTGGAAGATGCGATCAAATCCGTCGTTGAAGGTTTTGCAAAAGACTTCAACTAAACGTGGCCATAAGGAACAAGGAGCTTTGCTGACATGGCAAACCTCAAGGACCTGAAAAATCGGATCCAGAGTGTCAAGAACACTCGGAAGATCACCAAGGCCATGCAGATGGTCGCGGCGGCCAAGCTTCGGCGGGCCCAGGAAGCAGCCGAAGCCGCCCGCCCATATGGCGAGCGGATGGCGGCTGTGATGGGCAATCTGGCGGGGGCAGCGGCGGGGTCGGAAACGGCACCGAAACTGTTGTCCGGAACCGGCAGCGATCAGGTGCATTTGCTGATCGTCGCAACCGCCGAACGCGGTTTGTGCGGTGGCTTCAACTCGTCGATTGCGAAACTGGCCCGGGCACATGCCCAGAACCTGATCGCAAGTGGCAAGACGGTGAAGATCCTGACCGTTGGCAAAAAGGGCCGTGAGCAGTTGCGCCGCGACCTGAGCAGCCATTTCATCGGCCATGTCGACATGACCGAAGTGAAGCGCATCGGTTACGTCAACGCCCAGGACGTCGCGCGCGACATTCTGGCCCGCTTTGATGGCGGTGAATTTGACGTGGCGACGATCTTCTACAACCGGTTTGGTTCGGTGATCTTGCAGATCCCGACCGCCCAACAGCTGATCCCGGCTGAGGTGGAGCAGGATGCCGGGGCTGATGCACCGTTTTACGAATATGAACCTGATGAAGACGAAATCCTGGCCCAGTTGTTGCCGACGGCAATGACCACGCAGATATTCACCGCTTTGTTGGAAAACGGCGCGTCCGAGCAAGGTGCGCGGATGTCGGCAATGGACAACGCAACCCGCAACGCCGGCGAGATGATCGAAAAGCTGACCATCCAATACAACCGTTCGCGTCAGGCTGCGATCACCAACGAACTCATCGAAATTATTTCGGGCGCCGAGGCGCTCTAGAGAACCGGAGAAAACGATATGGCAAAAGCGAAAGCTATCGGCAAAGTCACCCAGGTGATTGGCGCCGTTGTGGACGTTCAGTTCGAGGATAACCTCCCCGAGATTCTGAACGCTCTGGAAACATTCAACAACGGCAACTCGCTGATCCTTGAGGTCGCGCAGCACCTTGGTGAAAACACGGTTCGGACCGTGGCGATGGACGCGACCGAAGGCTTGGTCCGCGGCGCAGTTGTGACCGACATGGGGGAGCCGATTTCGGTTCCGGTTGGCCCTGCAACCCTTGGCCGGATCATGAACGTGATCGGTGAGCCGGTTGACGAAAAAGGCCCGATCAAATCCAAGACCCGCCGCGCGATCCACCAGGAAGCGCCAGCGTTTTCGGAACAGGCCACTGAATCGGTGGTTCTGACCACCGGCATCAAAGTGATCGACCTGCTGGCCCCTTACGCCAAAGGCGGTAAGATCGGCCTGTTCGGCGGTGCTGGTGTTGGCAAGACGGTTCTGATCATGGAACTGATCAACAACATCGCAAAAGTGCACTCGGGCGTGTCCGTGTTCGCTGGTGTTGGCGAGCGGACCCGTGAAGGCAACGACCTTTACCACGAGATGATTGAATCAGGCGTTATCGTTCCTGACAACCTGGAAGAAAGCAAAATTGCGCTGGTTTATGGCCAGATGAACGAGCCTCCGGGTGCCCGTATGCGGGTTGCGCTGTCGGGTCTGACCCTGGCCGAGCAGTTCCGCGACGAAACCGGTGCCGACGTTCTGTTCTTCGTCGACAACATCTTCCGCTTTACCCAAGCTGGTTCCGAAGTTTCGGCCCTTCTGGGTCGGATCCCGTCCGCTGTGGGCTACCAGCCAACGCTGGCGACCGACATGGGCGCGATGCAGGAGCGGATTACGTCAACCAAAGCCGGGTCGATTACCTCGGTTCAGGCGGTATATGTGCCGGCCGATGACCTTACCGACCCTGCACCTGCAACCTCGTTTGCGCACCTTGATGCGACCACGGTTCTTGACCGGGCGATTTCGGAAAAAGGGATTTACCCAGCCGTTGATCCGCTTGGCTCCACCTCGCGTCTGCTTGATCCGCTGATCATTGGCGACGAGCATTACAAAGTGGCCTCGGACGTTCAGCAAGTGCTACAACGCTACAAGTCGCTGCAAGACATCATCGCCATCCTCGGGATGGACGAATTGTCCGAGGAAGACAAACTTGCCGTGGCCCGTGCCCGGAAGATCGAACGCTTCCTCAGCCAGCCGTTTGACGTGGCCCAGGTCTTCACTGGCTCGCCCGGCGTTCAGGTGCAGTTGGAAGACACAATCGCATCGTTCAAGGCCGTTGTTGCCGGTGAATACGATCACCTTCCCGAAGCTGCTTTCTACATGGTTGGCGGCATCGATGAAGTGATCGCAAAAGCCGAAAGAATGGCCGCAGACGCCGCGTAAAGCATAGGAGGCCCTTATGGCCATGATGCAATTTGACCTCGTGTCGCCCGAGCGGATGCTGGCGTCGTTTGAGGCCTCGGAAGTTGAAGTTCCGGGCGCCGAAGGCGATTTCACCGCAATGGCCGATCACGCCGCCCTGGTCACCACCATGCGTCCGGGGATCCTGAAGGTAAAAGGCGCCGCCGAGACATCGGAATATGTCGTGACCGGCGGTTTTGTTGAAGTTTCGGCCAGCGGCATTTCGGTGCTGGCGGAAACGGCCCTGCCGCGTGCGGATGTGACCCGTGACAAGGTTGAAGCGATGGTTGCAGAGGCGGAAACTGCCGCCTCGGACGCCACCGCCGACATGCGCGACAGTGCTGATAAACGGATCGCCGACACGCGCGGACTGCTGGACCTTTTGGGTCTCTGATCCCGCCCGCAAGGTGCGTTACTCATTTGATGGAAATGGCCCCTTCCGCGCGTTGGGGCCTTTTCCTTTTCAGTTTCCAACTTTTGCCGTATTTAGTCGGGATACTAGCGATCTGACCTTAGCCTGCAAAACGTGCCTGCCTTATGAAACAGCTTAGAAACCATCTGATCGGGATCGACCAGGGAACGAAGATATTGTTCTCGGACTTCGACGTGGACGGTCCGATGTGGTCTGGCAAGGGCCCGCGCGAGTGCCGGGTGTCTGTGCAGTATGCCAGGCCGTTCAAGCTGGTGCCGAATGTGTTCGTGACGCTGGACATGTGGGACATGGATCACAAGACCAATCACCGGGTGGATATTTCTGCCGAAAACATCGAGCCGGAGCGGTTTGACATCGTGTTCAAGACCTGGGGCGACACCAAAATCGCCCGGGTGCGCGCCGCCTGGATGGCCATCGGTGAGGTCAAGGGTGCGGACGAGTGGGACTTGTACTGAACCTTGCGCGGCGCTGAATTCACGCGTTTCTATCCCCAATGAGTTGACTTTTGGCAATTGCAGGCAGGCTGGTTTCAGGCATAGGTTCCCCCATGTCTGAACACCTGATCCTGGTCACGGCCCCGGCCGAATATGTTCCCCGCATTCTGGAAATCGCCAAAGAGGCGGGGGTGCTGGATTGTTATGTCGCCTCCGCCAGCCGGGCGAAAACCCAACCGCGCACGGTGCATCTGGTTGCCGCTGAGCTTCACCAGCAAGCCCTTCTGGATGAGCTGCAAAAAGCGCTTTATCGGGCCGAGGGTTGGCGGATCAGTATTCTGGATGTCGCCGCCAGCATTCCCCTGCCCGCACCTGAGAAGGAAGACGAGGCCGGGAGCAAATACCACAAACAGGCCCAGGCGGCGGCCGAAAGTCGGGAGGAGCTTTACGAGGTGATCGCGCGGGGTGCGCGTAGTGATATGGATTTCGTGCTGCTGGCCGTTCTTGCAACCACGGTTGCGGCGGTTGGTTTGCTGGAAAACAACGTCGCTGTGGTAATCGGAGCGATGGTGATTGCGCCGATGTTGGGGCCGAACCTGGCCTTTGCGCTGGGGGTGGCGCTGGCTGACCGGGATTTGATGTTGCGGGCGATGGCGACCAATCTTCTGGGGGTTGCGATCACGTTGGCGCTGACCGTGCCGATCGGGTTTTTCTGGCCTGACAGCATCGCCAGTCAGGAGGTTCTGGCCCGAACCGTGGTAGGTTTTGGCGGCATCGCGGTGGCGCTGGCTTCGGGTGCGGCGGCGACTTTGTCGCTGACCAGTGGGCTGGCCTCGGCCCTGGTTGGGGTGATGGTTGCGGTTGCTTTGCTGCCACCGGCGGCGGTGATAGGCCTGTCGCTGGGGGCGGCGCGGTTTGATCTGGCGCTGGGGGCTTTGACTTTGCTGACGGTCAACATCGTTTGCGTCAACTTAGCGGCGCAGGTGGTGTTTCAGATCCGCCAGATCACACCCCGGACCTGGTACAAAAAGGCCAAAGCCAAGCGCTCAGGCCGGATCAATGCCG
>CAYXXQ010000065.1:0-12262 GCA_964469075.1 uncultured Rhodobacter sp. | reverse complement strand
TGGCCTGGTCCTTCAGTTCGGTATAATTGCTCAAGTCGGGGATGCCTGAGGTCTTAAGGCCAGCCATTACGACCGCACTTAAACCTAGTTTGACAATGAGCTGTAGTAGTCAGAAGCAGCGTCGTGCAATGGCGCGGGCATGATGTCTTTCTTCATATCGGCTTTTGTAAGGTGCGCCAGGGCCGGGTGCATACGCTTTAGTCTATCAAGGTCTTCAAAGACGCTGGCCAGCAGTCTTGTGACACTCTCCGAAGCTTCATTTGACGTCGTGACCATCAAGGCGCTGACACCGAATGTATTGATGGCATAGGGCTGGCCGAAATAGGTCTTTTCCGGAATTTTTGCCATGCGATACTGTTCGTTTTCCTCAACAAATCTTTCGATGTTATCGCCGACGATATTAACGATGTTGGTATCACATGTTTGCGTAGCCGTCTTGATCGACCCAGACGGATGGCCGGCCATAAAGACGATTGCATCGACTTCACGGTCGCACAGCGCCAGAGCTTGCAGTTCTGAGGTGAATTCCCGGACAGCCGAAAAGTCAAACCGCGTCCACCCCATTGCCTGCATCAGGGCTTCCATTGTCGCGCGCTGCCCGCTTCCTTTGTTTCCGATGTTCACGCGTTTTCCGCGCAGCCCCTCGAACGTTGCAATTCCCGCATCTTTCCGGGCCACAACTGTAAATGATTCCGTATAGAGGGAAAAAACCGATCTCAGTTCTTCATGTGGTCCCAAATCCACGAACACGTCCGTCCCTTTGCGGGAATGCGCCAGCCAGTCGGACTGAACGATGGCAAAATCGACCTCGCCTGTGCGAAGTTTCTTCAGGTTTTCGACCGAGCCGCCGGTTGACTCCACTTTGCACCCATATCCAAGGAATGAATGTTGAAGGTTGAACACCCGACAAATCGCAACAGCAACAGGATAGTAGACCCCGGTCGTACCGCCACTTGCGATCACAATCGACTTACTTTGCGCCCAGGTCTTCATCGGGAGAAAGGCCAGTAAAACGCATAGGGCTGTGGTCGCGAAACCTCTTGATACCGCCATTTTCAATTAGGTTCCGAATTGTATCGAGGCCAATGAATGCCAAGCAATGACAATTTTACCCAATTCATCTTATTCCCCCCGGCACCGATGCTTTTGCTTGATAGAGCACGACAGCAGTAAAGTGAATGAACGACCGTGTATTGGCAAGAAAAATCCCCGTGCCCCAAAGTAAACCGTGCCATCGTCGCACGCATTCCGGTTTCAATCGTGCGACCGCAGGCCTGGAGGCAAGGATTTTGGAACCAACGGCAGGTTAAACCAGGGGGGTGAATCGCTTTGGAATTACTTAAGGTCATCACATCCGTTCTTCGATGGTCACACTATCCATAGCGCGGTCGAGTTCACCAGCCTCAACCGCGTTAATGACCGTTCGATAGATAGCGGGAAGTTCCTTAAGGGTGCCCGCCTTTATTGATGTCCCGCGTCCATCAATAAACAGTGCCACACGATTAAATCGGATTTGGGTCGTCACTTCGCCTTCGGCTGCGATACGCCACCAGATGCGGGGTTTGACGTCGACAATATCGTGACCTCGCTTTCTTCTGATCGTCATGGGTTTTTCTTGCAGCGCCAAATTGGCCAAATCAATCTGCTCTTCAATATTCGCTATTAGTTTTTTGCGTCGGTAGTCAATTGTATCGGTTTTACGCCGTGGGCGTGCGGCAATAATCTGGTTGGATATCTCAAGATTTGATAGAAAACCCATTTCAACTTCTCCCTGCTTATTCAAAGATAGCAACTTAAACTATTTGGTGGAGGGGAGACAGCATTCCCCGGAAGGACTATTTCCACAACGCTACGGTTCTGGTCTTTTGAAATGCCTCGCGCGCAACAACGTCTTGAAACTATCCAGCCGACATCTTATGTAAGCGCTGTGAAGTACTCTTTCATCGAAATTTCCGACTCCTTCTGTAGATCGTCGATTTCCAATTTAAGATCGCGCTACACTGGGGCCACAGCATTCCGCGGGTGGTGATTATTAGGAGATAAACGGATGGCTAATGGCACCGTAAAATGGTTCAATTCAACTAAAGGCTTCGGCTTTATTCAGCCTGACAACGGCGGCTCGGATGTGTTTGTACACATTTCAGCGGTTGAGCAAGCTGGTCTTTCCGGCCTGGACGACAATCAAAAAGTGTCTTTCGAGTTGGAGGCAGGTCGGAACGGCAAAGAATCCGCGACTGCCCTTAAACTGGTCTGAGCTGACTTCGACGGGCATCCCGTCACTTGAAAATATTATGGCGGTGGCTTGGACGAACTTCAGGCCGCCGCCATTTTTGTATGAACACATCTGCAACCCTGTTCACAAACATACCGTTTGCGGCCAAATTCTCCAATGAAATCATTGGCACCAGTGCGTCCGACAAAATGGATGACCCATTTGATCAATGTGGTTTCTGCCCCTGAAAACTATATCAATTGTCGGCCATTCCTGCTAGATATCCGGTACTGGTCATCGCCAAATTGAAATTGATGCAATCAGGTCTTTCTAAAAAAATAGACGAAACCTGCCAGCAGCCTTCACAGAGGAAACGCGCCTCCTTTGAAGAGGCGGTCATGGATGCCTTGATGGACCAGAACTGTTTGGGTTGGGCACGATTAAGGCGGGCGACCATTGCAGTCGTTTGAATATATGTAGTGATTTCTAGGCGTTTCCGCCGGGTCTTTGAGGGGATGACGAAGCCATGACGGCAAGCACGCGGTTTGTATGCCAGACATACCAAAGAAATGACCGGGCAAAAAAGGCTGCCAATCAGCCGGCCCTGGTTCAGGCTTCCAAAATCGAATGCAAGACATCAGCCGAAGCCGAAGCGCGGGCGCACAAAATGTTTGACGGTGGTTCTTACGCCGGGGTCGATGCCTTCTCGATTGATGTTGACATCGAGCTTGGCGATTATAGCGAACCAGCCTTCATCGTCCGTCTCGGCGACGTTCCATCATTAGATGAATGACGAAGAAACGCCTGAACGCCAGCTCAAGAATTCACGTCTGCGAAAGCCCCCGCTACGTCCAACGAAACCCGCAACTAAAACGTTTTGCGTTTGATGTGATGCCAGGAACCGGGCCTTCGATGACATTCCAGCCAAATCATGCTGGGTATAGAAGTTGGGGATACGGGTTTTTACACGCCGTCCCAACGCCTTAACATCCAGTACCACTGTTCCGGATTTGCCAAAATTCGTGCCGACAGACTGTCGTTGAAGGCGCGGGTCATGGTGATGCTGTCAGTGTGGGGAATCGGGGCTTCGAACTCCACGCTGAATGTGTTGCCGTCTTCCTTGCGAATTCCATAAGCCGGGATCATCGGCAGATCGTATTTGAGGGCAAGTTGGGCCGCAGACAGCGATGTAAGCGCGTCAAGACCCAGAAACGGGATCCGTTCCCCTTCTGCGTATTTTTCGTCCAGCAGTATTGAAATGATGCCGCCTGCCCGAAGGTGTCGCACCAGGGCTTTTGTGCCCACGCGGCCTGTGGCCAGGATAGGCTTTCCGCCTGCTTCAATTCCGGCAAGAATTCGGCGGGCGTAGTGGCGGTTTTTGTGGGGGCGGTAGACGGCACCGCTTTCCATTCCGTTCATTTTGATCACGGCGCGAATTGCTTCCCATTGCCCAAAATGGCCGGAAACAACAATCGCGCCTTTGCCTGCGGCGTTTGCCTCTTTTATTGCGGCAAGGCCGGGACCTGAGACGTAGAATTTGTGGTGTTGGGTCTGAAATTCAGCATCATGGTAAACCTCAAACAGAGTGCGCCCCATCTGCCGGCCCATATCCTGGCCAAGCATCGCCCGTGCGCGACGCGGCATATCGGGAAACACGCGTCTTGCTTCGCGGTCAAATCGTCGTCTTGCCGGTGGAAACCACCGCATGACCGCTGCAAATGTTGTCCCCAACCCCCGAGACCGCAAATCAAATGCGCGCCATCGAAATACGGTCAGCGCCGACCATAAAGGGGCGTATCTTGCGTAATGTAAAACTGATTTCAGAGGGCTGGAAAGCATAGCGCTGTATGCTCCGTTTTAGACGCAATGCCTATAGAAAAAGCTTAGTGGCCAGAATTCGAGATACGACGCCATCGGCGACCGCAACCGGCTATAACAGGGCTTCGAACACGATTTCAGGCACAACAACTTCCCAGGCATCGCGCCTGAGGGTGTGGTAGAAAGCCTCATCACAGTCATCCTTGCGCCAGCGAAGAACTGCGGCGATTTCTGCGCGCAGGAACTTTGCATTGGCCGGAGGGCAAAAGTTCTTTTTTGCCATGCGGCCAAGCACGCGGCCGCTTAGGTCTCGCAAGATCCAGACGCCGTTTTCTTCTGCCAAAGTCACAGGATCGCCAATCCTGGCTTGCGCAATTGCCTTCAGCGCGGGGTTATCAAAGCCTTGACGCCCGGCGAAGGACAAGTCGACCATGCGGGCTTCGGCAGATTGAAAGAACCGCCTTGGTCCCGGAAAATCGGCCAGGTCAGGTTTAACATTTCGGCAGACAATCGCGGGCGACTGCGTCGGCAGGTATTCGTGATTATCATTGCTCATCACGATCAGGTTTCGTCTTGCGCGGGTCATCGCCACATAAAACAGTCGGCGCGGGGCGTCCTGATCTTCGTTTCGGCTTGGCCTCTCCCACCCGCCGTCAAGGATCACGACATCGTCAAATTCCAGCCCCTTCGCGCGGTGCGCAGTCATCAGTTTTAGACCACGCTGTTCACCCCAGGTCTCGCCTGCCCACTCCGCAAGCCACTCAACGATATCTTCGGCGGGGAGGCTGCGGCCATCTATTTCACGCGCGAGGATCCCCAAACCTTCACCGATACGGTTTGTCCAACGGGAGGTTGGAATTGCGTTCAGCCTGTCGATCAGGTCCGCCACCGAGAACATCTGACCACGATCCTTGCGAAGTGTGCCGATTAACGCCTGCATCTCGCGCATGCGCCACAGCCCCGGCAGTTGTTCGTTCGCGATTTCAACGGGAATACCAAGTGCCTCGGCATAATCCCGCACTGCCGCCAGTTTGCGCCAATCCCTTGAGATAATTGCGGCTTTTGACCAGGTCCAGTCAGGGATCAGGCGCGACAACCGAAGCAACTCGTCCAGGGCTGCCATTGCTTGTTCGTCATTGCCGGGCGGGCATTCAAGGATCTGCACGCGGCCTTGTGCGACAGGATCAATTGACACCATTTCACCGCCGGGCGGCTGTTTGCGACGCGCCTGATTGACAGTGATGTCGTGCCCGACCTTCATCCTGTCTGCCGCATGTTCAATCACCGCGTTCGCCGCAGAAATGATGTTTCCCGCGGAACGGTAATTGTCGGTCAGAAAAACCGGCCTTGCCGAATAGTCTTTTTCAAATTGCCGGATGTGCCGCACCGACGCACCTGCAAATGAATAGATATTCTGATCGTCGTCGCCAACCGCAAACAGACTGATGCGCAGGTCAGGATCATCAAGACTTCGCCCGGCTACGGCCGAAATCAGTGCATATTCTTCGGGGCCAACATCCTGGTATTCATCGACCAAAAGCCAGCGGTATCCTTGGACCAGGGTATATCGCAGCGCCTCTGCCGCCGCTTTGTCCAACCCGTCGCCGCGTAAAAGGCGTACCGCATCCATCAAAAGACAATCGAAATCCTGGCGCCCTGCGCTTTCGTTGCCAGCAAAGCTTGCCCCGACCAGACGCATGGCGAGTGCATGAATGGTTGAGACCGTGACAAAACGTGCCTCATCGCCGATCAGGCCGCGCAGCCTTTCGCGGATTTCCGCAGCGGCATGGCAATTATAAACCAGCACCAGTATCCCGCTTGGGTCTTCGCGCTTGATCTTCACGAGGTACGCAATACGATGCACAAGCACCCGGGTCTTCCCGGAGCCAGGGCCGGCAAGCACAAGCACATTGGTTTGTTCGCGGTCGTCCCTGACGATTTGTTCCTGGATGGTATTTCCAAGGCTGTCAACGATGCCTGTCCAGGCTTGCCCCGTGGCTTGTCGGCGAAATTCATTGCCCCGGCCTGGCATCCACCGACGCATGAATGTGTCGCGGTTCAGGTCGAAATAATCTTGCGCAAGCCGTTCGGCCTCGTCAATACGATCAAGTCCTTTTTCCGCATAGGCGGCCATGACATGGGTTTGAATTGTCTGCTCGGTGTAGTGTTCTTCAAGCGGTGCGAAATTCTGGACCGTAAATTTCCCACCCTTGGGATCAAGATGAAGTGTAATGGCCGGCCGGAACACCGACAGGCCTTTGCCAAGGGTCACAACCTGCTGTTCATGAAGCCAAAGAAGCGCCCGATCCATCAGTTTGTTTGGATCGTTGACAGCGCCGCGCAGCATCGCATCGCCGTTGATCGCCGCAAGTAAGTCGCCAAGCGTCGTCTCGACCGGAATGTCCTTGCCATGCACCCCTTTCGGAACCTTGTTTATCAGATGCGACATAAGCCTTTCAGCCCCTTGCCTGCGGATATCCGCCGTCTTTTCAACCACCGGAAAGGAGCGCTGCAAGCGGACGAACAAACTGCCACGCGATGCCCTTCGGACATGCAGGTTTCCCCGCCCGCCTTCCATGTCGCGCCCGTCCTGCGCCATGCCGCGCAAGAGGCCTTCGATAACATCCGGACGCACGGAAGCATGGCCACAGTCACGCAGGGCCTGACACGTGGCCGCAAGATTAAGGGGAGTGGCTTCGCCATCGTCCGCATCGGGTGCGGCTTCCCGCAATTGAGAGATCAGGTCTGCTTCCAGCCTTGAGGCTTTTTCAAGCCGGACACGCGACATATCCTCAACGCCAACATGCACAAATACCGTGATGTTGGTATCGTTATTGGCAATGCCCAGGGCCTCAAGATCGGTCAGGGCCTTGCGCAGCGCCGGACCTGGCAGGCCGCTGGCACCGCTTAGAACATCGGTTGAGATACCTTCTTCTTTGGGCGCATTGATGATGTGCCTTACGATATTGAGTAGGTTGAGGCGACGTGCCTCGGTGATCCCGGCTTTATCAAGGATGGTTTTTGCCTGTTCAAGATCATGCACAAGAAGTGACGCCGGGAAAACCTGGACCCGGTTTTCTTCGCGCCGCAGGAGTTTTGACTCCTCAAGCCAGGCCACCGCCGTTTTGACCCGGGTGTCGTCCGTGGCGGTGTCGCGCTGAAAATCGTAATCCTTTTCCTCTTTGACAATCTCACCCGAGGTGGCCACGATTTCGCCGTTCTTGCGGGTCCGATTGTCCAGCCGCCGCACGGCTTTCAAGATCGCACTGATTTCATGCCGCGCCAGACGGGACCGGGCGCTAAGGCTGAACTGGCGGTCGACGTCTTCTGTGTTGAACAGCAGAACGCATTGGGCCGGGTCGCGGTCACGCCCGGCGCGGCCAGCCTCTTGCAGGTAGTTTTCAAGTGACCCGGGAACATCTCCGTGAACAACAAGGCGGATATCGGGCTTGTCGATCCCCATACCAAAAGCATTCGTCGCCGCAATAACCCTGAGGTCACCAACACGGAACGCCTCCTGGACTTCCCTTTTTTCTTCGGAACTCAAACCGGCGTGATACCGCTCTGCTGTCAGTCCTTGTTGCTTCAGAAACTCCGCCACGCGTTCTGTCGCGCTTCGTGTCGCGCAGTAGACCACGGCGCCTGATGCGCCGTTTTTTGGCAGGTTTATATCAATCGTATCAAGGATATCGGCTAACTTCGTGGACCGTTGTGTCGGCAGCACTTCAAAACTCAGGTTCGAACGCGACGCCCCGCCGTCGACTTGGGTTAACTCAAGCCCAAGGCGCTCTTTGAAATGTGAACAGATGTCCTGCACGACATCCGGCTTTGCCGTGGCCGTAAGGCACAGGACAGGCGCGATTTCGTCGCCCGAGCTTTCTTTGATGAAGCGGCCGACATAGCGATAGTCAGGTCGAAAATCATGCCCCCATTTCGAAACGCAATGGGCTTCATCCAAAACCCAGAGGCCAACCTCCCGCTGCGCAAGCACGCTTCGAACCGACACGCTGCGGAGTTGTTCTGGCGAAATCAACAGGATCGCCGCATCGCCCAATCTGACTTTGTCCAAAGCGTCGTGGCGCTCTGGCAGCGATAGCATGCCATTAACCGTGACTGCTGACGCGATCCCCGCGCGGGCCATCCCCTGCACCTGATCGGCCATCAAAGCCACAAGTGGCGAGATGACGACAGTCAACGCGCCCGTCTTGTCAAACCGCGAAAGTGCCGGGATCTGGTAACAGATGGATTTGCCTGTACCGGTGGGCAGGATGCCCAGAAGGCTTTCCCCTTTCATGGCGCTGGAAACGATCACCTCCTGAAGGGGGCGTCCGAATTCATCCGCAGGTTCCGGCCGGAAATCCTTGAAACCAAACCATCGGTCCAGAGCGTTTTTAGGGTCGTTATTAGTACGGCAATAAGGGCAGCTATCATCGCCGCAGTTGTTGTCCCGCAGCTTTCTGACAATCCGCGCAGCGTCGCCGAACTGTGCACGAACCCAGGGCGGCATGACCGAGTCTCCGCCTGACACTGAAATCCAGGACAGCGCATAAGCCATCGGCCATCCAAGGCTGGTGTCATCAAGCTGCGCAAGCATGCTTGCAAGCATGGATGCGCATGCCACGCCATCAAGCAGCCTTTCAATCGCACGCCGGGCCTCCTCCAGTCCCGGCTTGGGGCAGTCCCGAATAGTAGCAAACAACCGATCAAAGCCACCGCTGCGCGGCGAGCGACAACATAAAAAGTGATAGGCCGTAAGGGCGTCGGGGAATTTTTGGTTAAGCCCGGAAAACGCGTCGATCTGGTTTTCCAGAACGTCAAACACCAGCCGGGCATCAAATTCAGGATCATTCACATGACCCGTTTGCAGCCGCCCGTCCTGGTAGTGTTTCACCAGGTGGTGATAAGGATTTCGCGGAAACGCCAGCGGGTTGAGCCAGAGCGTATCTATCGGCGCTTCGGCCAAAGCCACGAACTTTGGCGACGCCGCAGCCAGATGCGGTAAGTCGTGGCACAGAATATTGTGGCCGATCACATGGTCAAAACCCTGGCAAAGCGCTTCAAGTTCGACCAAGGCCGCTTCGATGTTGTTTTTGGCAACCACTTTTGGGGCATCGGACTCCAGTACAACGGCGGCAAGCGCGAAGATTTTCGCCTTACTGGGATCAACCTCAAGGTCGACCGAAACAGATCGGCTGAGAACGTCCCAACGACTGATGTTTGCTGCCTTGTTCATTCCCGGACTGCCATGTGCCTAGCACCAAGTATCTGAGTATACTTCTTTTTTAGGTGAAACTATGGCGCATAATAGCGGTTGAAGTCCAGTGACCGGCTGCAATCAGCGCGGGGTGCGATGTATTGCAAGCCGCCCTGTCCGTCTGCGCGGGCGTTTTCGCCTTACAGCCCGCGCGTTTTGCGCCTGATGTGAAAAGCAAGTCGGCCCAATTTCGGGTGATCTGCGATGAGGCCGCATCAGATAAAACACAAAACGCTTTAGGTCTGATGCACATAATCCCCCGGTGCCGCGGCAAGCGGCGCATGGCCTTTGGCAGGGGCGCCCATCCCGGGCGCCGCCCCCTTGCCGCTGCTGTTTTCCGCCAGCCACTGCGACCAGTCCGGCCACCACGAACCGGGTTTCGGCGGATTTTCGGCAAGCCAGGCGTCAGGGCCGACATAAAGCGCGCCCGCTTCCCGGTGCGAGATGCGGTAATGCCGCCGCGTGTGGCCAGGCTCGCTTAGGATGCCGCCATTATGTCCGCCTTTGGTCAGCACGAATGTCAGGTCGCAATCGGTGAACAGCTTGGTCTTGTAGACCGATTTCCACGGTGCGATATGGTCGGTTTCGGTGCCAACCACAAACATCGGCGCGGATATATCTTTAAGCGCGATCACCTGCCCGTTGACCGCGAACCGTCCCGCTGTCAGCCGGTTTTCCAAAAACAGGCCGCGCAGATATTCGGAATGCATCCGTGCGGGCATCCGCGTGGTGTCCGCACTCCACACCCCCAGATCGGTTGGCAGATCCTGACGGCCAAGGAAATAGCGATGCACAGCGCGGGTATAAATCAGATCCTCGGAGCGGATCGCGGCAAAGGCGCTGGCCATTTGCGGGCGGTCCAGATAGCCTTTTTCCCACATCATATCTTCAAGAAACGCGATCTGGCTTTCGTCCAGAAACAACAGCAATTCGCCGGCCTCGGTGAAATCGACCTGTGCCGCCATCAGCGTAACCGAGGCCAGCCGATCATCGCCCTCGCGCGCCATCGTCGCCGCCGCAATCGCCAGCATCGTGCCCCCCAGACAATAGCCGACGGCATGCACCTGTTTGCTGGGCACGATTGCGCTGACAGTATCAAGGGCGGCCATGACGCCGTGGGTACGGTAATCTTCCAGCGCCAGCTCGGCCTGATCGGCAGTCGGGTTGCACCACGAGATCATGAACACGGTAAACCCCTGCCCGACCAGGTATCTGACCATCGAATTTTCCGGCGACAGGTCAAGAATGTAATATTTCATGATCCAGGCCGGGATGATCAGGATCGGTTCTGCCTGCACCTTGCCGGTCTGCGGCGTATATTGGATCAGCTCGAATATATCATTGCGAAACACCACCTCGCCTTCAGTGCAGGCCAGATCGGTGCCGATCTTGTATCCTTCAGGGGCGGGCTGATGCACCTGCGCCAGTGTTTTCACATAATCACTGGCAAACCGGGCCGCGCCATCGGTCAGGTTCTTGCCGCCGGTTGCCCGCGTCGCCTCGATGATTTCGGGATTTAACGCGGGAAAGTTTGACGGCGACACCATATCCAGCATCTGACGCATCATGAACCGGGTGCGGTCGGCGTCTTCGGGGCGCAAACCGCGCAGATGGTCGGTCGCGTGATCCCACCAGTCCTGCACCGCAAGAAACCCCTGTTGGAACATCTGAAACGGCTGTTTCTGCCAGTCAGGGTGGTCAAAGCGGTGATCGTAATCCCTGGGGGAAAAGGCCGGTTCAGCGTCGTTGTCATCGCCCGCGACCGTTGGTGTCATCAGCCTGAGGGCGTTTTGCTGCGCCCGCTCAACCAGTTCCAACTGCCGCCCCGGCGCCCGGCTGAGGTGTAGGGCCCAATCGCTCCACGCTTCGATATAGGCATGTGGTGAGACACCGCCGGTAAACCGCGCGACGGCGGCCCGCATCGCGCGGTCAAGGTTCTGATGCGGGTGCTGTGGGTCGGATTGCGGCCCCAGCGCCGCGCCTGAGGCGGGTGCGGATTTTGCTGCGGGGTGCTTGGCTGAGCGCTCAGCTGGCAGGGCTTCAGGCTGGTTGATCGCCGCAGCAGGCGGTTGTATATCGACCGGTTTGGCGCGCCCGCGCCGAGGATTTGCGGTTGTGGTTGGCTTGGTCATTGCGGGGTGTCCTGATCCGAAGATGTGTTGCGATGCTGCCGCTTTTTCACAATAGGCGTGACTGCGCTATCTGGGCCAAGGCAGCTTGTGATGGCATCCAGATCAAGGGTTTCGCCGGCTTTGACGCGCAGCCATTAAGGAAATCACCGATCCCGCCCGGCAGACCGCCACTGATCCCGCTACCGCCGCCACCCATCATCCGGCGGCTGTGCCAGAAATAGCACGCCAGAAGCAGGATCCAGGGCAGAAAGGATAACAGCAGCGACGGCGTTTCGGGCGCTTCGGCCGTTACGGTGACGCCCATGTCTTCCAGCAGGGGCAACAGTGCCAAATCGGGCTGTTGGGGGGTGATGGCGCGCAGCCTTTGGCTGCCATCCTCGGCCGGATTGCGCAGAACGACGACAAACGGCAGCGAAAACCGTATCAGGCTGAAAGAGCCTGGCTGTTCTGGCGGTGTTGCGTGATTTCCCAATTCGGCTCCCTCAGTTCAGGCGCACCCGGCGTGCGACATCGAGCATCCCCGTCGTCATGCAACGGGCCATACAGACAATGCCACCGGACGACGCCCTGCGACTTGACCAAGATCAACGGAATGCTCTGCCATTCAAACTTTGGGCAATCACCGCGGCTTTTTGCTGCCGGATTCAGCGGCGGCGACGTTGGTTTTCACCGCCTGAAAGGCGTCCGGTGTGACCGAAATCGAATCGATGCCGTATTCCACCAGCAGTCGGGCAAACTCCGGGTCGTTGCTGGGGGCCTGGCCGCACAGCCCGACCTTGGCCCCAGCTTTGTGGGCGCGGGTGATGACCTCTTTGATCATCCATTGCACCGCCGGATCGCGTTCCT
>CAYXXQ010000064.1:0-12263 GCA_964469075.1 uncultured Rhodobacter sp. | reverse complement strand
CAGATCAACCCCGGTTCATCCGGTTCTCGATCAGATCTTCAACCACAGCAGGTTCCGCCAGGGTCGAGGTGTCGCCCAACGCCCCGAAATCGTTTTCCGCGATTTTGCGCAAAATCCGGCGCATGATCTTGCCGGACCGGGTTTTCGGCAGGCCCGGCGCCCATTGGATCAGATCCGGCTTTGCAATCGGCCCGATTTCCTTGCGCACCCAGTCGGACAGTTCCTTGCGCAACTCGTCCGTGTATTCTTCGCCCGCCATCAACGTGACATAAGCATAAATGCCCTGGCCCTTGATGTCATGCGGGTAGCCGACGACCGCCGCTTCGGACACTTTCGGGTGCGCCACCAGCGCGCTTTCAACTTCGGCCGTCCCCATACGGTGGCCCGAGACGTTGATCACATCGTCAACCCGCCCGGTGATCCAGTAATAGCCATCCGCATCACGCCGGCAACCATCGCCGGTGAAGTAATAGCCGGGATAATCGGAGAAGTAAGTCTTGATGAACCGGTCATGATCGCCAAACACCGTGCGCATCTGGCCCGGCCAGCTGGTCTTGATGCAAAGCACGCCCTCGGCCTCGGTCGATGCGATTTCCTCGCCAGTTGACGGCTCAAGGATCACAGGTTCAATTCCAAAGAACGGCTTCGTGGCCGACCCTGGCTTGGCCGCGATTGCGCCGGGCAGGGGGGTCAGCAAATGACCGCCGGTTTCGGTTTGCCACCAGGTGTCGACAATCGGGCAATTGCCCTTGCCAACCACGGTATTATACCAGGTCCAGGCCTCGGGATTGATCGGCTCCCCGACTGTGCCCAGAACCTTCAGCGACGACAGATCGCATTTGGTCACATAATCATCACCCTGCGCCATCAACGCGCGAATGGCGGTTGGGGCAGTGTAGAACTGGTTAACCTTATGTGCGTCGCAAACCTGCCAGAAACGGCTGGCGTCAGGATAGGTCGGCACCCCTTCAAACATCAGCGTCGTCGCACCATTGGCCAGCGGCCCATAGACGATATAACTGTGGCCGGTGACCCAGCCGACATCGGCCGTACACCAGAAAACATCGCCGTCATGGTAGTCAAACACCAGCTCATGGGTCATCGCCGCATAAACCAGGTAACCGCCGGTTGTATGCACAACCCCTTTGGGCTGCCCGGTGGAGCCTGAGGTGTAAAGAATGAACAACGGGTCTTCGGCATTCATAGGCTCTGGTGGGCAGTCGGCCGAAGCTTCTGCCATCAGCGACGTATAAGACAGATCGCGACCCTCTTTCATCGGCACGTCGCCACCGGTGCGTTCAACCACCAAGGTTTTCACGTCACCACTGATTTCCAGCGCCTTGTCGACATTGGTTTTCAAAGGCGTGTTGCGTCCGCCGCGCGGGGCCTGATCTGCGGTAACAACCAGCGACGCTTCGCAGCCCTGAACCCGGGCGGCCAGCGCTTCGGGCGAAAAGCCCGCGAAGACGATGGAATGGATCGCGCCGATCCGGTTACAGGCCAACATCGCATAGGCCGCTTCCGGGATCATCGGCATGTACAGCACCACCCGGTCGCCTTTGCCAACGCCTAAGGATTTGTAAACATTGGCGAGTTTTGAAACCTCGCGGTGCAATTCCTTATAGGTGATAGACCGCGACTGAGCGTTGAAATCATCGGGTTCCCAAATGATCGCGGTTTGATCGCCCCGGGTCGTCAGATGCCGGTCAACACAGTTGGCCGAGACGTTAAGCTGCCCGTCCTCATACCATTTGATCGACACATCCGGCTTTTGAAAGCTGGCATTGCGCACTTTGGTGTAGGGCTTGATCCAGTCCAGGCGCATGCCTTGTTCGCCCCAGAATTTATCCGGGTCAGCGATAGAGGCTGCATAAAGTTCGTCGTATTTCGCAGCGTCAATCAGCGCGTTTTTTGAGAATTCAGGGGAGGGGGCGTAAAGGGTTTTCGCGGTCATTGGTTCGGTCCCATTCGTAGATGCGTCTGCCCACAACCGATGTGAGGCGCGCATACAGTATTTCCAAACTTGGCATTCTCGCAGCCCCGGTTCAAGCCCGGGGCCGCTGAAGGCGTGGCCAGATCAGATGGCCAGATATTCGTGGCGCAGCCGTTCGTTTTCCAGAACTTCCTTGGCAGTGCCGTCAAACACCACCTTGCCGGTGTCCAGGATCACGGCGCGGTCGGCCAGGTTCAGGGCCGCCACCGCATTTTGTTCGACGATCACGGTGGTGATGCCTTGTTCCTTGATGATCCGCAGGGTCTTTTCAATCTCCTGCACGATCACCGGTGCCAGGCCTTCATAAGGCTCGTCCAGCAGCAGCACCTTGATGTCGCGCGCCAATGCCCGGCCGATAGCCAGCATCTGTTGTTCGCCGCCGGACAAGGTCGTGCCTTCCTGCTTGCGCCGTTCGCCAAGGCGCGGAAACAGGTCGTAAATGCGGTCAACTGACCAGCCAACAGGCGGTGCGATCTGCGCCAGCTGGATGTTTTCTTCCACGGTCAAACCCTGGATGATGCGGCGGTCTTCCGGCACCAGCCCAATACCCGCTTGCGAGGCGTCATAGGATTTCATCGGGTGGATCGCCTGGTGATCCAGCCAAATCTCCCCATGTGTCAAAGCCGGATTGGCAAGACGGGCAATCGCCCGCAAGGTCGAGGTTTTGCCAGCGCCATTGCGGCCCAGAAGGGCCAGGATCTCGCCCTCATGGACGTTGAAGCTGACGCCTTGCACGATATAGCTTTCGCCATAATAGGCATGGATATCATAGACCGAAAAATAGGCCGGCGCGTTGGTTGCGTGGTTCGCGTTCTTTGGCAATGCTGCGTTCATGGTTCCGCCCCCCTTAATGCGCGGTGCCCAGATAGGCCTCTTGGACCTTCGGGTGACCTTTGATTTTTTCCGGCACGTCCTCAACAATCGGGGTGCCCTGGGCCAAGACGGTGATCCGCTCGGCCAGGCTGAACACAACATGCATGTCGTGCTCAATGATCGCCATCGTGATATCACGGCTGGCTTTGATTTGCTTCAGCAGATCAATCGTGTTGTTGGTGTCGGCCCGCGCCATACCGGCGGTAGGTTCATCCAGCAACAACAGTTTCGGATCCTGAGACAGGCACATCGCCATTTCCAGCCGCCGTTTATCGCCGCGTGACAGGCTGGCGGCGTTCATGTGCCGCTTGTCCTGCATATTGACGTCGATCAGCATCTGTTCGGCCTTTTCAACGATATCGACTTCGTGCTCCACCGTTTCGATCGCGTGTAGGCGAAAGGACCCGTCACGTTTTGCGAAACAGGGGATCATCACGTTTTCCATCACCGTCAGGTCGCCGAAGATCTCGGGTGTTTGGAACACCCGGGAAACGCCCAACTGGTTAATCTCATGCGGTTTGATCCCCAAGAGGGAGTTGCCGTCGAACATCACCGAGCCGGTATCGGGCAGCAATTTGCCGACAAAGCAGTTCAGCAATGTTGATTTGCCCGCGCCGTTTGGCCCGATGATGGCGTGAACTGTATTTTCCTCAACACTCAGGTTGACGTCGTTCAGTGCCTGCAATCCGCCGAAGCGTTTGGAGACGTCTTTGACTTCAAGAATACCCATTGTCGTCTCCGTTATTCAGCCACTTTGGGCGTGGTTTCTGATTTTTGCTCTGAATCCAAGCCCTTGCCCGCGTCGTCCTTGTTCTTGCGCCGCAGCAGGCCCCAGATACGCTGGCCACCTTCAACCAGACCACCTGGCAGGAAGATCACAACGGCCATGAACAACAGACCCAGGGTCAAGTGCCAGCCTTTGCCCACGAAGGGGTGGATGACGCTGACCAGGAAATCCTCAAACCCATCGGGCAGGAAAGAGAACCAGGTATGCAGAACGTTGTCGTTGATTTTCGAAAAGATGTTTTCGAAATACTTGATGAAACCTGCCCCCAGGACCGGCCCCATCAGGGTGCCTGCACCGCCAAGGATGGTCATCAGAACAACCTCGCCTGACGCTGTCCACTGCATCCGTTCAGCCCCGGCAAGCGGGTCCATTGAGGCCAGCAAACCGCCGGCCAGACCTGCATACATGCCCGAGATCACAAACGCCGCCAAAGTATAGGGACGAGAGTTAAGCCCGGTATAGTTCAGACGCGTCTGGTTGGTTTTAATCGCCCTCAGCATCAGCCCAAACGGCGAGCGGAAGATCCGCAAGCTGAGATAAAAGGCCAGGATCGCGATCACAGCACAGAAGTAGTAGCCGAAGTTGAACGTGAACAACCGCCCCAGGAATTCCAATTGGAACGAACTGCCCATCGGAATGCCGAAGAAATGTGTTACGGTCAGTGCGTTCTCGCCCATCAGAACCTGTGGGTCTGACGCGTAAACCTGCAAGCCGGTCTCGCCGTTGGTGATCGGTGTCAGCACCGAATAGGCGAGGTTAAAGCTCATCTGGGCGAAGGCCAGTGTCAGGATCGAGAAGTAGATCCCCGAGCGGCGCAAGCTGATATAGCCGATCAGCAAAGCAAAGATGCCCGAGGTGATCACCGCCAGAACCAGCCCCGGCAGCACGTTCATGCTCAGCAGTTTGAACATCCAGACGGTCGAATAGGAACCGACCCCCAGGAAGGCTGCGTGCCCGAAGGACAGGTAGCCGGTCAAACCGAACAGAATGTTGAAACCGATGGCAAAGATGCCAAAGATCGCAAAGCGCTGCATCAGGTCGGGATAGCCCGCATTAAACTGGGCCAGGCCGCTTTCTTCTGCGAAAGGTTGCAAAAGGAAGGGGGTTGCCAATGTCAGGAAAATGACAATGAGCAGGAATTGTGTGTCGCGTTTGTTAAGTCCAAGCATTGCCTTATTCCTCCATCACGCCTTTGCGCCCCATCAGACCGCGCGGACGGGTCAGAAGGATAACGATGGCGACAAGGTAAATGATGATCTGGTCGATCCCCGGAAGGATGGATTTGAACGCGTTCATTGACGCGAAACTTTCAAGAATACCCAACAGGAAGCCCGCCAATATGGCCCCGGGCAAAGAGCCCATGCCACCGACGACCACCACCACAAAGCTAAGAACCAGGAAGTCCATGCCCATATGGTAATTGGGTGAATTGATCGGGGTATACATCACACCGGCAAGCCCGGCGACGGCCGCAGCGATACCAAACATGATGGTAAAGCGCTTGTCGATATTGATGCCCAGCAGGCCGACGGTTTCCCGGTCGGCCATGCCTGCCCGCACGACCATGCCAAAAGTGGTGAAGCGCAGGAAGGCAAACACCGCCCCGATCACCACGGCTGAGAACAGGAAGTAGACCAGACGCCAGTATGGATAAATGATCGCGTTTTCCGCGAACCCAAGCCAAACGCCGAAATCGACCGAACCGCGGAACATTTCCGGGGCCGGGGTGGGGATCGGGTTGGCGCCAAAGAAGGCTTTGATAATCTCTTGCAGCACGATCGCCAGACCGAAGGTCACAAGGATCTGGTCAGCATGTTCGCGCGCGTAGAAATGCTTGATCAGCCCGCGTTCCATCGCGTAGCCGACAAATAACATGATCGGGACCGAAAACAGGATCGCCAGCGGCACCGCCCAGTCGATGATGCCCATCCCCATCGTCTCGCCGAACCAATGCACGATATAGGGGTTTTTCACCTCTAGCGGTTGGCCCAGAAAGTTGGTTTTCGTCGGGTCAATCGTGATGAACGAAATGTTCAGCAATTTGCTGAAAGTTACTGCGGTAAAGGCGCCGATCATGAAAATCGCGCCATGCGCGAAGTTGACCACACCAAGTGTGCCGAAAATCAAGGTCAGGCCAAGCGCGATCAGCGCATATGCGCTGCCTTTGTCCAGGCCGTTCAGGACTTGCAGAAGGATTGCGTCCATCTTTCCCACCCATAATCATTTTTGAGGATTGCCGATAGCATATCACTATCGGAAAATTCCGGCCGCGTCCAACCGGGGAGGTTTTGAACGCGACCGGAGAGGGCCCCTTAAAGGGGAACCTTTGGCTTATGCGCCGTCGTTACATGCGCCCAGGTCGCCACCGGCGAACATCGGGTGATCCGGTGCGTATTCAACTTGTGCACGCGGGGTAACTTCAACAACTTCAAGCGCGTCGTACTCGTTCGCCGGATCCTGTTTGCCCTGCATAACCAGCACGTCTTTGAAGCACTGGTGATCTTCTGCACGGTAAAGGGTCGGACCATTGCCGAGGCCGTCGAATTCAAAGCCTTCCAGTGCACCGGCTACGCCACAAGGGGCGAAAGTGCCGGCACGTTCACATGCATCTGCATAAAGCAGGGTCTGCGCGTAAACGGTTTGGGCCGCATTGGACGGCGGGAAGCCGTACTTGGTGCCGAAGGATTTGACGAAAGCTTTGGTGCCTTCATCGCTCAGCGTCCAGGACCAGTTGGTCGAGCCGTAAACGCCTTTGATGTTGGCGCCAGCGCCTTTCGCCATCAGCTCCGAGTAAAGCGGAACAACGATTTCGAACTGCTTGCCGTTGACCATTTTGTCACGCAGACCGAACTGGATCGCGTTGGTCAAGGAGTTGACCATGTTCCCGCCGTAGTGGTTCAGAACCAGAACGTCAGCGCCAGAGTTCAGAACCGGGGCGATATAGGACGAGAAGTCGGTCGTCGCCAGCGGCGTCAGAACGTTGTTAACAGTCTGCCAGCCAACACCTTCGGTGGCGGCTTGGATCGACTCTTGCTGGGTCCAGCCCCAGGTGTAGTCAGCCGTCAAGTGATAGGCACGACGCTCTTTGCCGTAAGCTTTTTCAAGCACAGGTGCCAGGGCAGCGCCGGACATATATGCGTTGAAGAAGTGACGGAAACCATTGGCTTTTTTGTCTTTGCCGGTGGTGTCGTTAGAGTGGGTCAGACCAGCCATGAAGATCACGCCTGCATCCTGACACAGACCCTGAACAGCAACAGCCACGCCCGAGGACGAACCGCCGGTGATCATGATTGCGCCGTCTTTTTCGATCATCGACTTGGCCGATGCACGGGCTGCGTCCGATTTGGTCTGGGTGTCGCCGGTTACATATTCAACCTTCTTGCCCAGGATACCATTGCCCTTCAGGGCTTTGGAGCTGAACGTGTTCAGGCAGCCGCCGTCGCCTTCGCCATTCAGATGCTCAACCGCAAGAATGTAAGCGCGCAGTTCGTCAGCACCTTCGTCAGCATAAGGACCAGTTTGCGGAACGTTGAAACCAAGCGTAACAGAGCCGCCCTTGGGTTCGTTTGTGTAAGCGTTTGCAGCGCCGGTAAAGACCATCGGCATTGCCAGGCCAGCACCAGCTACAGCGCCGCCCTTCAAAAGTCCCCGACGTGTCGGTTTAATTAAGGACATGAACTTCCTCCCATTCGTGTCAAATGTCCGCCGCCCTCGAAAGTGAGCGCGACGAGCCAGTTCAATGGCTGGCAACATTATTTCGGAATTCATGTAAACAAAGCAACAAACTTTTGTTGTTAAAGAGTTTATTTGTAAATCTATAGACTGATGCTCCAAATATATTGTAAAGTAATTTACACTCGCAGCGATAGCCGCTTGATTCAGTTGAAGGAATTCACATGGCCCGAATGTTGATCGGAACACGAATTCGTGAGCGCCGCGAAGCGTCGGGGTTGAAACAGGCCGACCTGGCACGGCAGGCCGGGATTTCGCCCTCCTACTTGAACCTGATTGAACACAACCGACGGGGAATCGCCGGTAAAGTTTTATTAGCCATTGCTGAGGTTCTGGCGGTCGATATCAGCCATCTGACCGAAGGCGCTGACAGTGATCTTGTGCGCGATCTGCAAACCGCCGCCTCTGCCAGTCAGGACAGTGTTGAGGTCGACCGGGTGGAAGAGCTGATCAGCCGCTTTCCCGGCTGGGCCAGGCTGATCGCCACATTGCAGCGTCAAGGGGATCAGTTTGCCCATAGTATCGAAGCCCTCAGCGACCGGCTGACGCATGATCCGTTTCTGGCCGAAAACCTGCATGAAATGTTGTCCAGCGTCACCGCAATCCGCGCCACCTCCAGCATTCTGACCCAGGTCGATGCGATGGAGCCGTTGCAACAGCGCCGCTTCCAGACCAACATATTTGAAGAAAGCAGCCGCCTGTCCGATCTGTCCCAGGCGATGGTTAATTACTTCGACCGCCTGTCAGAAAGCGGCCAATCCGCCACCACACCCCAGGACGAGGTGGAGGCTTTCCTTGCAAGCCACCGCTATCACTTCGCGGCTTTGGAAGCGGGTGGTGACGGCGACATTGATACGCTGGAATCTGACGCGCCGACGCTGGCATCTTTCGCCTCAAGGCAGTTGGCGCAAACCTTGCTGGCGCAATATGAGACCGATGTCAGCGCGATGCCGCTTGCTGGCTTCATGGCGGCAGCAATTGCCTGCAACTGCCAGCCCGGCCAGCTGGCGCGCGATTTCAATGTGTCCCTTGAGGCCGTCTATCGCCGCCTGGCTTTCCTGCCCTCCAGTGACGCCCTGCCGGATTTCGGGCTGATCACCTGTGACGGCACCGGGGCTGTGCTGTTGCGCAAGCCTTTGCCGGGATTTGCGCTGCCACGGTATGGGGCCGCCTGCGCGCTGTGGCCGCTTTACCAGGCGATGACCCGCCCGCACGCGCCGGTGACGGCGATCCTGCAAACCCCGGAAGAACGGATGTTTCAGGCCGAGGCTCTGGCGACCTACCAAAAGGGTGAAGCCCCTTATTGGGTGCAGGCCGTGCGCACCAGCATGATCTTCAGCGCCATCCGTCAGGAAGACGCCACCCGGGCCGGGGGCAGTATTTTGCCGGTCGGTCTAAGCTGCCGGATCTGCGCGCGCGATCATTGCACGGCAAGGCGCGAACCTTCGATTCATGCGCGCCCAACCTGACGTCGCGCCGCCTGGCCCAATCTTTTGGCAGACGCGACCTATCGTGAACCACTTGCCAAGCGTGGTTGAAAACGTTCAATATGGCCGACAGGAACAAGGGGGGATGTTATAGATGGGCAAACATGTCCTTCTGATCGAGGATGAGCCGAATATAATCGAGGCGATCTCCTTCATTCTGCGTCAGGACGGATGGAAGGTGACCAGCCATTCCGATGGCTCCGGGGCATTTGATGTCGTGACGACCACCGCACCCGATCTGGTGATTTTGGACGTGATGCTGCCCGGCCGCAGCGGATTTGAGATTTTGCAGGACATTCGGGCAGGCGACCACACCCGTGATCTGCCGGTTCTGATGTTGACCGCCAAAGGCCAAAGCCGCGACCGCGAAGCCGCGTTAAGTTTCGGGGTCAGTCATTTCATGACCAAGCCGTTTTCCAACAAGGAAATGCTGGAAACCGTACGCGGGTTGATCGCCTGATGGACGGTGCGACCCGACAATTCCTGGACCTGAAGAATTACCGGCGCAAGCGTCTGATGGATGCGGCTCGGCTGTTCCCGGCCATTGGGGTTTTCGTGCTGTTATTCCCGCTGCCCTTGCTGTTTGGCCGCAGCGAAACGGCAGAACAAACGGCCCTGCCGCTGGCGCTCTATCTGTTTATCGTCTGGATGATCTTGATCCTTGGGGCGGCCTTTCTGTCGCGCAAAATGCGTGATCCGGCGACCGAAGGCTGATGCTGTCCTTTAATATCCTCGTCTTTGTTGCGGTGCTTTACGTCAGCTTTCTGTTCGTCGTCGCCTTTGGCGCTGATCTTCGCGCGCAGCGCGGGCAGCTTGGCTGGCTGCGCTCGCCCATCGTTTATACGTTGTCTTTGTCAATCTACACCACCGCCTGGACGTTTTATGGCGCAGTCGGCTCAGCCGTGCGCAATGGGTTGGAGTTTTTGGCGATCTACCTAGGCCCGACCTTGGTGTTCGTCGGCTGGTGGTGGTTTTTACGCAAGCTCGTCAGGGTGGGGCGGACCCAGCGGATCACCTCAATCGCGGATTTGTTGTCGTCGCGCTATGGCAAAAGCACGTTCATCGCAGTCATCGTCACGCTGCTGGCGGTGGTCGGCTCCACGCCCTATATCGCGCTGCAACTGCAATCCGTCGCCCTCAGCTTTTCGGTATTTGTCGAGGCCGAGGCCGTGCGCAAAGCGCCGCTTGACCTCAACGCCACCGCCTTTTGGGTCGCAGCCGGGCTGGCCGTGTTCACGATCTTTTTTGGCACCCGAAACCTAGACGCCAACGAACAACACCACGGCGTTGTCACCGCCATCGCGGTTGAAGCGATCGTCAAGCTGATCGCACTTCTGGCCATCGGCATGTTCGTCGTCTGGGGTATCGCCGACGGGCCGCTGGACATCCTGCAACGGATTGACGCGACCGGTATTAGCCGCAACAGCGCCTCGGGCAGTCGCTGGATCACCCTGTTGATGCTGTCCGCCGCCGCCATCGTCTGCCTGCCGCGGATGTTTCAGGTGATGGTGGTTGAAAACTCCGACGAAAGCCACCTCGCCGTCGCCAGCTGGGCCTTCCCGCTATATTTATTTTTGATGAGCTTGTTCGTCCTACCCATCGCCGTGATGGGTCTGGCCGAAATGCCCGCCGGGTCTAACCCAGACCTGTTCGTTCTGACCCTGCCCATCGCCCATGATCAGGAGGCGCTGGCGATGCTGGCCTTTCTGGGCGGGTTTTCGTCGGCCACGTCAATGATCATCGTTGCGGCCATCGCGCTTGCGACAATGGTGTCAAACCACATTGTCATGCCCGTATGGTTGGGGTTAAACGGCGGCAATGCCCAGCTAAGCGGCGATGTCCGCCGGGTCTTGATCAATTCCCGCAGGATCAGCATCGCTGCCATTTTGGCGCTTGGCTACGGCTATTTCCGGGTGACCGGCGGCACCGGCGCGCTGGCCTCAATCGGGTTGATCGCTTTTGCGGGGGTCGCCCAGGTGTTACCGGCCCTGGTCGGCGGCCTGTTCTGGCGCGGTGCGACACGGCGAGGAGCCATTGCCGGCTTGTCGCTGGGGTTTTTCCTGTGGGCCTATACGCTGTTTTTGCCCAGTTTTGAGGGCGGATTGGTCATGTCCACCAGCCTGATCGCCGAAGGGCCGTTCGGGATTGATCTGCTGCGGCCCCATTCCCTGTTTGGCATGGGCGGGCTTGACCCATTGGTGCATGCCCTGATCTGGAGCCTTGGGGTAAACTCGCTGGTTTTCACGGTGATTTCGCTGGTGACATTCCCAACCCCGCTTGAACGTTTGCAGGCGCTGCAATTCGTCAATGTGTTTCAGCATTCCTCTGGCCAGGGGCCGTGGTCGTCGATGTCGGTTTCTTCAGACGATCTGCTGATCATGGCCCAGCGGATCATGGGCAATCGCACCGCACTGGCCCTGTTTCGCGAGGCCGCGCAGGAACAAGGCCGGGCCGATGGTGTGCCGACCCCGACGCGCGAATTTGTTGACCGGCTGGAGCGTGAACTTGCCGGCACCGTGGGTGCTGCGACCGCGCATGCGATGGTCGGGCAGATCACCGGCGGCGCGACGATTTCCGTGGATGATCTGATCGCGGTTGCCGATGAAACCGCACAGATTATGGAGCATTCGGTCCAGCTTGAAGCGCAGTCGCGCGAACTGGCTGAAACGGCCCGGCAATTGCAGGCCGCCAACGCCAAACTGACCGAGCTTGGGGTGCAGAAAGACGGGTTTTTAAGTCAGATCAGCCATGAATTGCGCACGCCCATGACCTCGATCCGGTCATTTGCCGAGATTTTGCGCGATACCGAAGGGTTGGATGCGGCCCAGCTTAAGAAATACGCTACGATTATTCTGGAAGAAAGCATTCGCCTGACCCGGCTGCTGGACGAAATCCTGGATCTGAGTGTGCTGGAAAACCAGCGTGTGGTGCTGAACCGTGAAACCGGGCGGATTTCCGATCTGATCGACCGCGCGATTTCAGCGACGGCCAGCTTTGACGGAGCCAAGAAACTGAAGATCCACCGCGATCCCGGGGCTGAGGACGTGACCATCACCACCGATCTGGGCCGCTTGTCGCAGGTTTTAATCAATCTTGTGTCAAATGCGCTGAAATATTGTGATGTCGCCCTGCCGGAATTGTGGGTCGAGGTTGAGAGCAACGGCGATCTTGTGGTGCTCAGCTTCACGGACAACGGTCGCGAAATCCCTGAACATCAGCGCGACATCATTTTTGAGAAATTCTCACGTCTGTCGGATGCCTCGGCTGCGGGCAGTGCCGGTCTGGGGTTGGCAATCAGCCGCGAAATCATGCGCAATCTCGGCGGTGAAATCCGCTATCAGGCCGGGGGGGTCGGGCCGTGTTTTCGGATCGAACTGCCGCGCCATCCCCC
>CAYXXQ010000063.1:0-12294 GCA_964469075.1 uncultured Rhodobacter sp. | reverse complement strand
GGCATAGCAGGCGGCAGTTTTCGCTGGCGGCAGTGATCGCGGCGGGCAGCGCACCGATCACCGGCAATATGGCACCGTCAAGGGATAATTCCCCCAGCGCCAGGGTCTGGGCGACCTCGTCGGCGGGCAAAACGTCAAGGGCGGCCAGCAGTGCCAGCGCGATTGGCAGGTCGAAATGGGAGCCTTCCTTGGGCAGGTCGGCGGGAGACATGTTGATGGTGATCCGCTTGGCAGGCAGGGCGATCGACAGCGCCGTCAGGGCGGCGCGGACGCGTTCGCGGGCCTCGACCACGGCCTTATCGGGCAGGCCCACGATGGAAAAGGCCGGCAGACCGGCGGTGATGGCGCATTGCACCTCCACCGGGCGGGCATCGACCCCCTGAAAGGCCACGGTATAAGACCTAGCGCGCATGTTGGACCCTTTCTGGCGTTGCAAAAAGGGTTAACGCGGCGTGGTTTATTTTTGGTAAATGGCAGCGAAATCCGGCCAGGCCAGTGGATCGGCGACGGTCTTGTCGCGGCAAAACGAGTTGCAAAAGCCAAAGATGCGGCCGTCAATCTGCATCAGGTCGGTGACGGGCCTGCCGGAAAAAGGGCAGGTCTGGTTTTCGGGCCTACCTTGCGAGATCGCGGTGGCGTGAAGCGGTTGCGGGCCGGGCCAGGGCTGGGCGGGCAAGTCGGGGTCATATCCGGGTTGGATGTAGTTTTCGGCAAGTCCCATCGCGCGCCAGCGGCGAAAGGCCGGATTGGCCAGATGGGCCGCGACATAATCCGCCGCCAGATCGCTGACGGGCAGGCGGTATGTGGCAATGCGGGTGGCAACCGGGGAGTAAAACACGTCCGCCGCTGACCAAGTGCCAAACAGCCAGTGGCCATTGCTGCCGAAGGTTTGCCGGGCTTTTGTCCACAATAGGTCAAGCCGGGCAAGGTCGGTCTTGACCGCATCGCTGGGCTGAAACCCCTGAAAGGTGCTGCGCAAATTCATCGTGCAATCGGTGCGCAAGGCGGTAAAGCCCGCGTGCATTTCGGCAGTGACGGAGCGGGCCAGGGCGCGTGCGGCGGGATCAACCGGCCAGATCGGCAGATCTGGGTGCCGCTCCGCCAGGGTTTCGGTCATCGCCAGGGTGTCATAGACGACGTCGCCCTCGGGGGTTTTCATCGCGGGCACCAGACGGGCCGGGGCGAAATCGGCCAACAGGGTGGTGAAATCGTCAGAATACATCCGCGCGCTGCGGGTTTTGACCGGCAGTCCGAAGGTTTCAAACAACAGCCAGCCGCGCAGGGACCAACTGGAATAGGTGCGATCACCAATGGCAAGTTCATAGCTCATGTCGGGAAATCTAGCGCCGGTTTCTAGCGCTGACCAGTCAAGATTTGTGATCGGCCGGATCACAGGACTTGCCAGCGACGGGATGCGGTTTTAGGCAGTTGGTAGTGTCAGGAGGCAGGATGGATCTGGATCAGCGGTATCCGAGTATTGGCGATCTTGCGGCGGCGGCGCGGCGGCGGATCCCGCGATTTGCCTGGGAATACCTGATTTCCGGTATCGGCGCTGAGGCCGGGCTTGCGCGCAACCGCGCGGCACTGGATGCGGTGACGTTTCGTCCGCGTTATCTGCCGGTGAAAAAGACCAGCGATCCTGTTTTGCGCACGACACTGTTGGGCCAGCAGTTTGCCCTTCCATTTGGCATCACACCCTTTGGGTTGAGTGGTCTGATGTGGCCAAAGGCGGCTGAAATAGCGGCCAGATCGGCGGCGCGGGCGGGCGTTCCGTTTGGGCTGTCAAGCTTTGCGACGACGCGGATGGAGACGGTGCGGGAACTGGCGGGTGATAACGCCTGGTATCAGCATTATCCGGTGAACGATCTGGCACTTCAGGCGCGGATGCTGGCGGATATTGCTGACGCTGGTTACAAAGTTTTGATCGTCACGGTTGATATCCCGACCGATACCCGGCGTGACCGGGATTTGAGGGTCGGGCTGTCGGTGCCGCCCAGGATCAATCTGCGGAGTGTTTGCGATATTGCCGTCAGGCCTGCCTGGGCACTGGCGACGGCGCGGGCAGGGATGCCGGAATTTGTCAACCTGATGCCCCATATTCCGGTGGGGCTGGGGCGGGCGGGATCGGCCCGGGCGCTGCTGGATTTGATGGAAGGGACGGTCACGCAAAAAATGCTGGCGGAGCTTCGTGATCTTTGGCCCGGAAAGCTGATTGTGAAGGGGGTTCTCAGCCCAAATGACGCGCGGGTGGCGCAGGCCATCGGGGTTGATGGCATCTGGGTTTCCAATCACGGCGGGCGGCAGCTGGATGCAGCGCGCGCGCCGGTTGAAATCCTGCCGGAAATCCGCGCGGCGGTCGGTCGGGACATGGCGATTATGGCCGATAGCGGGGCCCGTAGCGGGCTGGATATTGCCCGCATTCTGGCGCGGGGTGCGGATTTTGTCTTTTTAGGACGGGCATTTATCTTTGCCATCGCGGCCCTTGGCAGCAGGGGTGGCGATCACGCCTGCCACGTTCTGCACCAGGAGCTGCGCGCAGCACTGGGGCAGATCGGATGCCGCCGACCAGATGAGTTGCACCGATTCCTTGATTAGGCCCGAACGGGCGAAATCAGGGGCTAAAATTCCTGCCTCAATCCGACGTTTTGCCAAGACTTTGTGCAGTTTATCGCCAGAAATACGTAGGAACACTTAGTTTGCACAAATTCTGTTGCTTTCTGGAAGGGGTGCATTGCATGATACCGCAAGCGGCCCCGCTTCGGGAGCTTGATCAAGTGCGGGCTGCTCAAAATAAAATGAGAAACATGGAGGACTCATTACACATGGAACGTCGTAAGTTTCTGAGAGGCGCCGCACTCGCGGGCGTCGGGACTGCTGCCCTTGCCACACCGGCAGTGGCTGCAAGCCATGCAAAGAACCTGACCATCGTGTCAACCTGGCCGCGGGATTTCCCGGGTCTGGGTGTTTCAGCCCAACGTCTGGCCGCGCGGATCGCGCAACTGTCTGACGGTGCGTTGAATGTTGAATATTTCGCCGCTGGTGAGCGTGTTGGTGCGTTTGACTCGTTTGACGAAGTCGCATCCGGCAACAGCCAGGCCTATATCGCCGCTGACTACTACTGGGGCGGCAAGCATCCGGCATTCAACTATTTCACCTCCGTTCCGTTCGGGATGAGCACCCCGGAATGGAATGCCTGGATCAAATTCGGCGGCGGCCAAGCCCTTTGGGATGAGCTGTCCGGTGAATTTGGACTGAAAGCCTTCGCTTGCGGGTCGACCGGGACACAGGCCGGTGGCTGGTTCAACAAAGAGATCAACTCGCCTGATGATTTCAAAGGTCTGAAAATGCGTATTCCGGGCCTTGGTGGTCAGGTTCTGTCCAAACTGGGCGCG
Organism: uncultured Rhodobacter sp.; assembly: GCA_964469075.1. Taxonomy (GTDB): domain Bacteria; phylum Pseudomonadota; class Alphaproteobacteria; order Rhodobacterales; family Rhodobacteraceae; genus UBA5972. Next base: position 8,902 of record CAYXXQ010000063.1, on the reverse strand, counting down.
TCCACCGTGTCGCTGCCAGGTGGCCAGATCTATGAAAACCTGGTGTCGGGTGCGATTGAAGCAACCGAGTGGGTTGGCCCCTATAACGATTACTTCATGAAGTTCTATGAAGCCGCCAAATTCTACTATACCGGCGGCATGCATGAGCCCGGTGGCGGTCTTGCCTTCGGCATGAACAAGTCGTGGTATGAAGGTCTTTCCGATTGGGAAAAAGCCGTCATCGAAGCCGCTTGTATGGAAGAGCATGCAGCGTCGCACGAAGAAAACATCGCGAAGAACGGCGAATACCTTGGCAAACTGGTCAATGACCACGGCGTTCAGGTTCGCGCATTTAACGATGATGTGTGGGATGCGTTTGGTGTTGCCGCAGAAGAAGTGTTTGCCGATGTGCGCGCGCATTCTGATCTGGCAACCCGGATCGACGACCATTTCCAGAACGCTCTGCGTGAAGAAGGCCGGATGATGGCTGCCTTTGAAGGCACCTTCATCAACCAGCGCAACCGCGTACTTGGGCTTATCTAAGTCCTGGTCTGATGTACTGATTGGGCGGGGCAGTTTTGCCCCGCTCTTTTCCTGCTGAAACCGGTTTGGCGATTGTCCCCTGGGGCATCACCACCGTCCTGCCGCCAGCCTGGGCCGGACGTGGGTCGGATTTTCACAGCATTTCTTTTTTGGGGGCAGCATGGCTGACAAAGGCATTGCCGCAGAGGTTCCGCGGCATGGCGATCCGGCACCACTGGTGCGGATCATCGGATGGACAATCCTAGGCGCTTTAGTGGCGTTTCTTATCAATAATGTTCTGAATGTCGGCTTCGATATCCCCGGGGCTTTCAGCATATTCTCGGACGGCGGCAGCGGCGCTTTGGTGTCTGTGCTGGTTTATGTTGTGGCGGTGGCGCTGGCGATCGGCTATGTTTTGCGCACGTCTGATACCGCGCTGCGCTGGGACGCGCACAAGATCCACCGGTTCAACGTCTATATCATTCGCGCCTGTTTCTGGGTGGTGCTGCTGGTTGGGGTTATCGACTCGACCATTGCCATCATGCGGGTTGAAAAATACCTGGACTTTTTCTTTGACCCTGACACTGTTCGGTCCTTCGGCCTGTCGAAATTTGTCGGGACTTACGTGCATATCCCATTGATAGTCCTGGGCTTTGTCATCGCCTTTTTTACCCGCACCGTCGGCTTTGTCTGGCTGGCGCTGATGATCGTGGGCGCTGAATTGCTGATCGTAATCTCGCGTTTCGTTTTTTCTTATGAACAGGCGCTGATGGGCGATCTGGTGCGCTATTGGTATGCCGCGCTGTTCTTGTTTGCCTCGGCCTATACGCTGTTTGAGGACGGCCATGTCCGGGTGGACGTGCTTTATGCCGGGTTCACCAACAAGTCCCGGGGATTTGTGAACGCCGTCGGCTCGTTGTTTTTGGGGATCACCACCTGTTGGGTGATCCTGGTGATCGGGTTTAATGGCAAAGCGTCGATCATCAATGCCCCGGTGATGAATTTTGAAATCACCCAGACCGGTGGCGTCGGGATGTTTGTCAAATATCAGATGGCGTTGTTTCTGGGGGTTTTTGCGGCGACAATGCTGCTGCAATTCGTCAGTTTTTTCTTTGAAGCCGTGGCAGATCACCGGAACCAACCGGGCCGCCGCGAAGCAACGCCGATCGGGCATTAGGGGCTGAACGATGGAACTGGTTTTTCTTGCTATCCTTGTTCTGATCATGGCGACCGCGCTTGGATCGGGCTATCCCGTGGCTTTCGCTTTGCCGGGGGCTGCGATTATCACCATCGGACTGGCGGCAGGGGCTGGCGCCTTGTTTGGCGGCGGCACGGACGCGTTTTTCCACTCTGGCGGGCCGTCGCAATGGCTGTCGGCGGGGGTGACGAACCTTAGGGGTGTCTATTGGGAGGTTGAACGGGATACGCTGATTGCGATTCCGTTATTTATCTTCATGGGCATCATGTTGCAGCGCTCAAAGATCGCTGAAGACCTGCTTGTGACAATGGCCCAGCTGTTTGGCCCTGTGCCGGGTGGCCTGGGGATTTCGGTGGTGTTTGTGGGCGCGCTGCTTGCGGCGACCACCGGTATTGTTGGCGCGACCGTGGTTGCGATGGGGCTGATCAGCCTGCCTGCAATGCTGCGCAACAACTATTCGCCCAGCCTTGCGACCGGTACAATTGCCGCGTCGGGCACGCTGGGGCAGATCATTCCGCCGTCGATCGTGCTGATCATTTTGGCGGACCAGTTGGCCAGTGCGACCGATCAGGCAAGCACGGCAAGGAAGGCGCTTTATAAGGAAGCCACGGGCGAATTGTCGATGCCATCGGTGTTTGATGTCGCCTCGACCTCGGCAGGGGAGATGTTCCTGGGGGCGTTTGTGCCGGGCATGGTGCTGGTCGGGCTATACATGCTTTACATCCTGATTTTCGCGATGATCCGGCCCAGTGCGGCCCCTGCGGTGCATTATGAAGGCAGCTTTGATCTGACCTTCTGGAAGCGGGTTTTCCTGACTTTGGTGCCGCCGCTTGCGCTGATCTTCCTGGTGCTTGGCTCTATCATTTCCGGTGTTGCGACGGTCAACCAGGCTGGCGCAATTGGCGCTGCGGGCGCGTTGGTGATGGCCGGATACCGGCTGACCGAGGGCTCGCGAAGCACGTATTATCCGGCGCTGATGGCGATTGTTGCATTGTTTTTGCTGGGCTATGCGCTGTCCAATTACGAGATGAACATCAAGGGCATGCAAACCGCACAAGACCTGATGGGCATCCGCATCGGTGTGGTTGGGGTTGTTCTGCTGATCACCTCGCTGGTGTGGTCTGGCATCCGGGTTTTCCGGATTGAACATACGCTTCAGGGCGTGATGATGGAAACCGCCAAAACGACGTCGCTGGTGTTTATCATCCTTTTGGGTGCGGCGATGCTGACAGCGGCCTTCCGGGCCTTTGGCGGAGAAGAGCTGGTGCGCGATTTCCTGAATTCGCTGCCGGGCGGGTTCTGGACGCAGTTTATCATCGTGATGGCGGTGATTTTCGTTCTGGGTTTCTTCCTTGATTTCATCGAAATCGCAGTGGTCGTGGTGCCGATTGTCGCGCCGATCCTGCTGGCCGATCCGTCGGCCAATATCACCGCCGTTTGGCTGGGTGTGATGATCGGGCTGAATATTCAGACCTCGTTCCTGACGCCACCGTTCGGATTCGCGCTGTTTTACTTACGGGGCGTTGCCCCGGCTGTGGTCAAGACGGTGCAGATGTATAAGGGCGTGATCGCGTTTATCGCCCTGCAACTGGCGGCTTTGTTCATTGTCGGCATCGCGCCGCAACTGGTGAATTATCTGCCCAACCGGGTCAGTTTCCTGTCGGAAACCTCACCGCCGCCGCGAAATCCAAAGCTGCAATATTGCCTTGAGCAGTACGTCAGTGAACGTCTGGCCTCAGAAGACGGCGCGACTTTGGCAGCGATTGAAACTGCCAAGACACTGGATCTGTCGGATCTGCCAAAGAACATGGGCCGGGATCTGGGCAAGGCGTTTGACACAGGCATAACCGCGATTGCATCTTTGGCAGCGGCCTTTGAGGCGGAAATCGCGGTAAACGCAGCCGCGCCGCAATATCGTCCGTTGATGCGGGAAGTCCGGCGGATTGAAAAGAACATCCGTGTGGCTGAGGCTGAGATCAAGGAAATGTCAAAACTGATCGGCCGGATGCGCACCGCCGCTGAGGCCGAGGCCAAGACCGTGCTGGAAGAACAGCGCAGCCTGCTGGAAGACGAAGTCGCAGTTCTGAAGGGCGAAATCCCGGCGGAATGGAAGGGCGCTTATACCACTTTCAGCAAGCTGACCATCACCGAGGATAAGGCGCGGGCGACCTATCGCCGTTCCGCCGATAAATCCTATGAAGTCGCGGGCGATGTCCTGGCGGTGCTGGATGGAACCACCGCCTTCGCAGGCCTTGAGGGGGAGTTGCGCAGCCTGCGCGGCACGGTTGAAACCGGTGATCCCGACGTGACGCAGGAGCAGGTGAACGAGCTGATCCGCAAATTCCGTGAGGTGGCCGGGGCCAACAACGTACATTCGGCCCTTGGCAAGGCCCGCCGTGAATTGCGCGGCAGCAGTCCTGACATGGCCAAAGCACTGGCGGAATATGACGAGGCAGTTGCCGAGTATGAAAGCCAAATGTCCTGGCGCAAATCTGCCGAAGCCAAGCTGCGCGACGGGCTGGACCAGTATCGCAGCGTGATCGCCCAGACACTGGGTGTGCGGATGCAGCAAAAACTGACGCGGGAACAGGCGCTTTACCTGGCCTCGTGCAGTGCCGGGCATCAGGATATCTCGCTGCATTTCTAAGGCGGGATGTTGAAAGACTTGAAAGCGCCCCTGCCAATTGGCGGGGGCGTTTTTCGTTATGGAGGGCGGATACGATGAACCGCGCCAATCGCAAGTGGAAATGGGTCTTGCAGACCTCGCATGCGCCGCTGTTGACTACGTCAAAAGTTGCCGCCTTGCAGGATTTCATTGCGCACCGCAAAGCGCCAAGGGATGATGCTTGGTATTGAAGGAGGACATGATGTCAAACGATCCGCTGCTGCAACCTTACCAGCTGAAACACCTGACCCTGAAAAACCGGATCATGACGACCAGCCATGAACCGGCCTATCCGGTCGACGGTATGCCCAAGGACCGCTATCGCGCCTATCATGCAGAGCGCGCGAAGGCCGGGGTGGCGATGACAATGACGGCAGGGTCGGCGGCGGTCAGCAAGGACAGCCCTCCGGTTTTTAACAACATCCTAGCCTATAAGGACGAGGTGGTGCCGTGGATGGCAAAGGTGGCCGATGCCTGCCACGAACATGGGTGTGTCGTGATGATCCAGCTGACGCATCTGGGGCGGCGGACCGGCTGGAACAAGGGCGATTGGCTGCCCTCGGTCGCGCCATCGCATTTTCGCGAACCGGCGCATCGGGCCTTTCCCAAGAAGATGGAAGACTGGGATATCGAACGGGTTCTGGGCGATTATGCCGATGCTGCCGAACGGATGCAGGCGGCGGGGCTTGATGGCGTCGAGATCCAGGTTTATGGCCATCTGGCCGATCAGTTTCTGTCGCCCTTGACCAACCGGATGGAGGCCCCCTGGGGCGGCTCCCTTGACAACCGGCTGCGGTTTTCGATGGAGATGTTGAAATCCATCCGCGACCGGGTCGGGCCTGATTTCATTGTCGGTGTGCGCTACACGGCGGATGAGGTCGGAAAAGGCGGCATCACCGAAGCGGAAGGGATCGAGGTTGCGCGGCGGTTTGAAGCCTCAAACCGCGTTGATTTTCTGAACATCATTCGCGGGCGAATCCATACCGATCCGGCGATGACCGATGTGATCCCAGTACAAGGGATGGCCGCAGCGCCGCACCTGGATTTCGCGGGAAGGGTAAAACAGGCGACCAGCCTGCCGATCTTTCACGCCGCCCGCATCCCGGATGTCGCCACCGCGCGGCATGCGGTGTCGGCGGGGCTGCTCGATATGGTCGGGATGACGCGCGCGCATATGGCGGACCCGCATATCGTGCGCAAGATTATTGAGGGGCGGGAAGAAGATATCCGCCCCTGCGTCGGGGCGACCTATTGTCTGGACCGGATCTATCAGGCGGGCGATGCATTGTGCATGCACAACGCCGCAACGGGGCGCGAACTGACCATGCCGCATGAGATTGCGCCTGCCAAGACGCGCAAAAAGGTGGTGGTTGTCGGTGCCGGACCGGGCGGGCTGGAAGCGGCGCGCATCGCGGCCGAACGCGGCCATCAGGTCGTGGTGTTTGAAGCGGCCGGTGACCCAGGCGGGCAGGTACGTCTGACCGCGCAATCGCCGCGACGCCGCGAGATGATCGGTATTATTGACTGGCGCATGGCCCAATGTGCCGCGCGCGATGTCGAGTTTCGCTTTAACAGCTGGGCTGAGGTTGCGGATATCAAAGCCGAAGCGCCGGATGTGGTGATCATTGCCACCGGTGGCATGCCGCAGACCGAAATTCTGGACAGCGGCAATGATCTGGTGGTGTCGGGCTGGGATATTTTGTCGGGCGATGTGAAGCCGGGCCAGGACGTGTTGGTGTTTGACGATGCGGGTGATCACACTGGTTTGCAGGCGGCTGAGATCGCCGCTTTTGCTGGGGCGAAGGTTGAGGTGATGACGCCCGATCGCAGCTTCGCGCCTGAGGTGATGGCGATGAACCTCGTGCCCTATATGCGTAGTTTGCAGGACCGCGATGTGACCTTCACCGTGACCTGGCGCTTGCTGTCAGTGACGCGCGATGGCAACCGGCTGAAGGCTGTGCTGGGCACCGATTATTCCGATCACACCCGCGAAAAGCATTTTGATCAGGTGGTGGTGAACCACGGCACCCTGCCGATGGATGAACTTTATTTTGAGCTGCGGCCCTTGGCGGTCAATGACGGGGCGGTCGATCAAGACGCGTTGGTTGAAGGCCGGGCGCAGACCTTGCGGCGCAATAAAGGCGGGTTCCAGCTGTTTCGAATTGGCGACGCGGTTTCGGCGCGCAATTCCCATGCGGCGATCTATGATGCGCTGCGGTTGGTGAAAGACATCTGATGGCGTTCAAGTATATGCTGTCGGGCGTGGTTTTGCGCCATAAGGCCTTGAAAATTGGGTGGTTTTTGGCGCGCATACGACCAATATGGCCAAGGACGGGCTGCCCGGCGACCAGCATATCGTCTATGACCGTGAGCGCGCTTTGGGCGGCGCGGCGATGATCGTGGAGGAGCCGATGCCGGTGCATCCGTCGGCGGTTTTGACGCGCGGCAATTTCCTGCCCGGCACTGATGCGGTGATCCCGCATTTCCGCAAACTGACGGCGGCCTGTCAGGCGGAAGGGGCTGTGATGATCCAGCAGCTTTACCATATCGGCGCGCATGGCGACGGCAACAATTCCTTTCATGCGCATTGGTCGCCCTCGGGTGGGCCAAGCTATCACGACAGCGATGGTTCGCACGACATGACCGGTGCCGAGGTTGAGGAAACCATCGACGCATTCGTTGCCGCCGCCCGCCGTTGCCAGCAGGCCGGGTTTGACGGGGTCGAGATCTGGGCCGCCTGTCACGGCATGCTGGACCAGTTCTGGACACCGTTTTCCAACCAGCGCGTTGACCAATAGGGCGGCTGTCTGGAGAACCGCAATCGGATGTTGCGTGAGGTGCTGCGCCGGATCCGTGCGGCTTGTGGCGATGACTTTATCGTCGGGCGTGCGGTCGCGATCAGCCCGATGCCTCGGTCGCGAGGAGCTGGCCGAGATTGTCGCGCTGCATGACCGTGAACGGCTGATGGATTACGTGACCTGCGGCACCGGCGGACATTTCGATTTCTTCAGCCTGATCCCGTCATTTCAGTATCCCGAAAAGCTGGGTGCTGATCGGCGACGCGCTGGGTGTGCGCAACGCGGCGATGGCGATCCATGACGGGCGCAAGCTGGCGTTGGAGGTTTAGGCTTGGCGGCTCAGGCCTGAGCGGGGTTAACAGCAGGTTAAAACTTTAGGTTGCATTTTATAGAATTTGATTCTGCTTAAGGTACAGAAAGTCCTTGCCCGGATTCGCGGTTTGTGGCATTGATGGTCCTGCAAGTAGCAGTTTGGATTGCCAACCGGGGACAGCACCACCCACCCCACCCCTCGCTCCCTAGTTTCCGGTTGGCATCCTCTGCCCTTGCTGGCGCAGACATGCGATTGGCCCTTGCGAAATCCCCCGGACTTTCAGATAACGACGCTATCAGACAACGGAGGTTCCCCATGCGCGCCCGTATCTTTCAGCCCGCCCGCAACGCGATGCAATCCGGCCAGGCCAAAACGAAGACCTGGATCCTGGAATTCGCCCCGGCTGCGGCCCGCGACATTGATCCGCTGATGGGCTGGACCAGTTCCGACGACACCCAAAGCCAGGTGCGGATGGCCTTTGAAAGCCAGGCCGCCGCCGAACGCTACGCCAAGGATCACGGCCTGGACTACACGGTGACGCAACCGCATAAGCGCCGCCCGGTGATCCGCAAAGGCGGCTACGGCGAAAATTTCGCCACCGGCAGACGGACCGTCTGGACCCATTAACAAGGTCAACAGTCGGGCCAGCGACGCGGGGGTGAAGGCGCAATTGCCGTTGCACCAGATGCGCGAATGCGACATAGACAAACCGGCTGCGCATAATGGGGTCAGCCCCACCGACGGTCCCGTAGCTCAACTGGATAGAGCACCTGACTTCTAATCACTGCCGCCTACCTGCCGACGACATGCGACGTTGCATGTCCACCTTGTATTTCAACGACTTATCCCAACACTCCGGTTGAAGCGAGGCCCGAGAACGACCGACAACGATGGTGACTTAGCGGTCAAAGCGCCATCAAAATCGGAGTTCCGGCAATGCCCCACACCAAGATCACGCAAGCCTTCGTCGAGGGTCTACCATTTCACGATTCCACCGACTGGTATCACGACACGGACCTCGCCGGGTTCAACCTGTCGGTCGGACGCCGCAGCAAGACCTACTACGCCGCCGCCGAGAACGACGGGCGGTTTATGCGCGTGAAGATCGGCCGCGCCGACGTGACCAAAGCGAACGAGGCACGCGCCGTCGCACGCGACATTCTGCTGCCCGAGATCAGGCGGGGCGTCGATCCCCGGTCGAAGTACTTCGATGATGCAGGCGACACCGCCTATGCCCGGATCATGCGCGGCATCCGCATGTCCGACGACAAGGCAGACCTCGCACTGCGCGGGCGGCGTAAGAAGGACGCTGACAAGGTCACTGTCGGGCACGTCTGGGGCATGTATGAGGAATACCACCTCGCGCGCCTGATTGAACCGCCCCGGGTTTACTGGAGGGTTAAACTCTCCAAGGATGGACCCTATGA
>CAYXXQ010000062.1:9673-12353 GCA_964469075.1 uncultured Rhodobacter sp. | reverse complement strand
CAGAGGGATTCTTCATGGCTAAAGTAATCGACTTTCAGACCGACCCGTCGAAATATCGTCACTGGCGGTTGGAATATACCGGCGACGTCGCCAATCTTTATATGGATGTGGACGAAAAAGGCGGGTTGTTTGACGGCTATGAACTGAAGCTGAACTCCTATGATCTGGGGGTCGATATCGAACTAGCCGACATCGTCCAGCGGATGCGGTTTGAGCACCCTGATATCGGCGCGGTGGTGATGCAATCGGGCAAGGACAAGGTGTTCTGCGCCGGCGCAAATATCCGCATGCTGGGCGGGGCGGAACACGCCCATAAGGTCAATTTTTGCAAATTCACCAACGAAACCCGCAACACGTTTGAAAATGCCGGAAGGGAGTCTGGCCAACCTTATATCTGCGCGGTCAAAGGCAGTTGCGCTGGCGGCGGCTATGAACTGGCGCTGGCCTGTGATCACATCATTCTGACCGACGACGGATCCTCAAACGTCGCCCTGCCCGAGGTGCCTTTGCTGGCGGTTCTGCCCGGCACCGGTGGGCTGACGCGGGTGACGGATAAGCGCAAAGTCCGGCGCGATCTGGCAGATGTGTTCTGTTCGATCGAAGAGGGCGTGCGCGGCCAGAAAGCACGCGACTGGAACCTGGTCGATGAGGTCGTGCCGAATTCCAAATTCAACGACATCGTCGCCATCCGCGCGACAGAATTCGCCGCCCGCACCGCCGACAAACGCGGCACAAAAGGCATCGCCCTGACGTCGTTGCAACGGGTGTTTTCCGATGACGGTTCAATCACCTATTCAACGGTCGAGGTCGATATCAACCGGCCGTCCGGCACCGCCACGATCACCATCAAAGGCCCGGATGGTGCGGCACCTGCGAACGCGGACGCGCTGCAGGCCGAAGGGGCCGACACTTGGATGCTGCGCGCCGCGCGTGAACTTGATGACGCTTTGCTGCATCTTCGGTTCAACGAATTGGAAATCGGCGTTCTGCTGTTCAAGACCGTTGGCGACAGCAAACAGGTTCTGGCGCATGAAGCCCTTCTGCTGAACAGCCCCGACAACTGGCTGGCCCTCGAAATCCTGCTTTATTGGAAACGGGTGTTGAAGCGGGTCGATATGACCTCACGATCATTGGTGGCGCTGGTCGAACCGGGATCATGCTTTGCCGGGACTTTGGCCGACCTGCTGTTCGCGGTCGACCGATCCTACATGGCGGAGGGGGAGTTTGAAGGCGACAACCGCCCGATCGCCGCGATCAGCCTAAGTGCCGCCAATTTCGGCCCCTATCCGATGGGCAACGACCTGACACGGCTGCAAACCCGGTTTCTGGGCGCGCACGAAAAAGTCGACGAAGCCAAGCAACATATCGGCACCGCGCTTGAGGCCGAGCAGGCCGATGACCTTGGCCTTGTCACCTTCGCCTTTGACGATATCGACTGGGACGACGAAATCCGGGTATTTCTGGAAGAACGCGCCAGCTTTTCGCCCGACGCGATGACCGGGATGGAGGCAAACCTGCGTTTCGCCGGCCCGGAAACGATGGAAACACGGATATTCGGCCGCCTGACGGCCTGGCAAAACTGGATATTCCAACGCCCCAATGCAGTGGGAGAAAACGGAGCCCTGCAAAGCTATGGCTCCGGTAAACGTGGTAAATACGATATGCGCCGCGTATAATCAGCAACCAATCAGGAGGCGAGAATGCTTGATCTCATCAATGTCAGTTACGACACGCAAATCCCCAATAATGTCGGCCTGTCCAGCGACCGCCGTGTTCTGAAGGCGCTGGAAAAATGGCATCCCGGCTATATCAACTGGTGGAACGGCCTTGGCCCGGACGGGTTTCAGGAAAGCCTGGTTTACCTGCGCACCGCGATCAGCGTTGACCCCAAAGGCTGGGCGAAATTTGACTACGTAAAAATGCCGGACTACCGCTGGGGCGTGCTGCTGGCACCGCAAGTCGAAGGCCGCGTCATCCCGTGTGGCGAGCACTACGGCGAACCTGCCTGGCAGGAAGTCCCCGGCGAATACCGCTCCCTTTTGCGTCGTTTGGTGGTGATCCAGGGCGATACCGAGCCTGCCTCGGTCGAACAACAGCGCTTCCTCGGCAAAACCTCCCCTTCGCTTTACGACATGCGCAACCTGTTTCAGGTCAATGTCGAAGAGGGGCGGCATCTTTGGGCGATGGTCTATATCTTGCAGAAATATTTCGGCAAAGATGGCCGCGAAGAAAGCGAAGACCTGTTGCAGCGCCAGTCGGGATCCGAGGAAAAACCCCGGATGCTGGGCGCATTTAACGAGGAAACGCCGGATTGGCTGTCCTTCTTCATGTTCACCTATTTCACCGACCGCGACGGCAAAATGCAGCTTGAAGCGCTGGCGCAATCGGGGTTTGACCCCCTCAGCCGCACCTGCCGTTTCATGCTGACCGAAGAAGCGCATCATATGTTTGTCGGCGAAACCGGGGTTGGCCGCACCATCCAGCGCACCTGTGAGCGGATGAACAAGGCCGGTATTACTGACCCGACTGACATCAACGCCGTGCGCGCCCTTGGTGTCATCGACCTGCCGACGATCCAGAAAAAGCTGAACTTGCATTACACCCTGTCGCTGGATCTGTTCGGCGCCGAAGTGTCGACCAACGCCGCCAACGCCTTCAACTACGGCATCAAAGGTCGGTA
>CAYXXQ010000062.1:0-9663 GCA_964469075.1 uncultured Rhodobacter sp. | reverse complement strand
TGAGGATGACCACAAGCTGCATGACGCCACCTACCCGGTGTCAGAATTCAGCGACGGCAAGATCATGACCCGTGATGTACCAGCCCTGACGGCGATCAATATGCGGCTGCGGGATGACTATTCCAAAGACGCGGTTGGCGGTGTGAAACGTTGGAACGCGATCATCAAAAAGCACAATATCGACTTTGAACTGGCCCTGCCGCATGAAGGCTTTCACCGCCAGATCGGTATTTTCAACGGCGCACCCGTTACGCCCGAAGGTCAGGTCATCACCAATGAAGAATGGCTGAAACGTCGCGATGCATGGCTGCCCTCCAAAGCCGATGGGGATTTCATCCAATCCCTAATGAAACCCTGCTGGGAGCCGGGCGAATATGCCGGCTGGATCGCCCCGCCACGGGTTGGCATCGACAACAAACCGGGCGATTTTGAATATGTGCAGTTGCACATGGCCTGATCGGGCCAGACCGCCGCAGTAACGCCTATCAACGCTGCCCCGCACCTGTTGCGGGGCGGCCTGTTTAGCAAAGGTCCGGGCCATGACCAAACCCTTCAAGCAACATCTGATCGACCCCGAGATCTGCATCCGCTGTCATGCCTGTGTCGAGGCTTGCCCAAAGGACGCGATCACCTTTAACGACGACAATGTCGTGGTCGATGTCGCCCTCTGCGACCACGGCATGAGCTGTATCGGCCCCTGCCCAACCGGCGCGATCGACAACTGGCTGGTAGTGACGACGCCCTATACACTTGAAGAACAGCTCGGCTGGTTTGAACTGCCCGAACAGGCCGATATTGCCAGCGAGACCGCAGGCACTGACAGCACCGTTGAAGCCCTGGATGACGAGATCGCGGCCCTTCTGGCAACCGCGCATCAAGGCGCAGGCGGGGCTGCGAAAGCGCCAGCATCGGCCTCCCACCCGCGGGTTAATCTTCACAGCATTAGCAACCCGATCACCGCCACTGTACAGGGCAATTATCGCCTGACAGCCGAAGGGACCGACAGCGATGTGCGCCATATCATCCTTGATCTGGGGGTCGCGAAATTTCCGGTGCTGGAAGGCCAAACCATCGGCGTTATCCCCCCCGGCCAAACCGAAACCGGCCGCCCGCATGGCGTGCGCCTATACTCCGTCTCAAGCCCCCGCGACGGGGAGCGGCCCAATACCAACAACCTGTCCCTGACCGTCAAGCGCGAAGATGGCGGGCTGTGCTCCAACTATATCTGCGATCTGGCGCGGGGCGATACGGTCAGTCTGACCGGGCCGTTCGGATCGACCTTCCTGATCCCGGAAGACCCCGGTGCCAGGCTGATCATGGTGTGCACCGGCACCGGCTCGGCGCCGTTTCGCGCGTTTACCATGCGCCGCCAGCGGGTGATGCCGCAGATCAAGGGCGCGATGAAGTTGTTTTTCGGGGCCCGCGCCCCCAATGCGTTGCCGTATTTCGGCCCGCTCGCCAAAGTCCCGCAGGCGTTCCTGCAAAAGCATTTTGCCTTCAGTCGCGTCAAGGATCAGCCGAAAACCTATGTTCAGGACAAGCTGCGCGATGATGCCACTTCGCTGGCCCCGATGCTTAGCGACGCCAACACGCATATCTATATCTGCGGGCTGAAAGCGATGGAAACCGGGGTTGAAAGCGCCTTTCAGGATATCGCCCGCAGTGCTGGTCTGAACTGGACCGAATTGCGCGACACGATGCGCAATGACGGACGGTATCATGTCGAAACTTACTGACGCCCGCGTGCCGTTTCAGCATGAAATGCGGGTGGCCTGGGCCGATTGTGACCCGGCCTTCATCGCCTATACCGGCCGCATCCCCTATTGGGGGTTGGAGGCGATTGACGCTTGGTGGGAACATCACGCGGGCTATGACTGGTACGCGCTGAACGTTGATCGCGGCATCGGCACACCTTTCGTGCATCTCTGCCTTGATTTCACCGCCCCCGTCACGCCCCGCCACAAGCTGTTTTGCGAAGTCACGCTTGTGAAGCTCGGCCAAAAATCCATCCGCCACCGGGTGATTGGCCGACAAGATGGCAAGGATTGTTTTTCGGGTGAGTTCGTCTCGGTTTTCGTGGCAACCAGCAGCTTCACCTCCCGCGAGCCGCCTGAGGATCTTTTGGCTATTTTCCAGGCGCTGGAAGCGGGTTAAGCCCGGCCTCGCCTATTGTTCCGACCGGGATTGTGCATTATATTTCCACAACCCTTACAGGAAAAACACCGTGAGTGAGATCGTAACATTTGACGGCCAGGTCACATCAGACAGCAGCGGGGCTGACAGCAGTGCCGCGCAAAGCGAAGCGTTTTTGGCAATGGTCGGTGACCGGGTGCGGGCCGCCCGGGCGCGCAAAGGCATATCCCGGCGGGTTTTGTCGGAAATGTCCGGGGTCTCGCCGCGCTATCTGGCGCAGCTTGAGGGCGGCAAGGGCAACATCTCGATCGCGCTTTTGCTGAAAATCTCCGAGGCGCTGGATTTCAATATCGAATGGCTGGTGTCAAAAGATGACCCCTGGAATTCCGAGGCCGCGATGGCGCGGTTTCTGTTTTCCAACGCAACCCGACAACAACGTCAGCGGGTGTTGGACATCCTGGAGACCGAGAAACCGCAAAACGCCCGCGCCGGGCGGATCGCCCTGATCGGCCTGCGCGGTGCCGGCAAATCCACCCTTGGCCGGTTGGCAGCGGCAGAGCTTGATATCCCCTTTCTCGAACTGAATGACGAGATCGAGGCCGCAAGCGGCATGCCGGTGAACGAAGTCTTTTCGCTTTACGGTCAGGATGGCTATCGACGGCTGGAACGTCAGGCGCTGGAACGGATCGTCGCCACCCACGAAAACCTGATCCTGGCCGTGGCCGGTGGCATCGTGTCCGAACCCGACACCTACACCTATTTCCTGCGCCACTACGCCGCGATCTGGCTGAAAGCCCGCCCCGAAGACCACATGTCACGCGTCCAGGGCCAGGGCGACGAACGCCCAATGACCGGCAACCCCGACGCAATGGCCGACCTGCACCGCATCCTGGAAAGCCGTGAGGTGCTATATGCCAAAGCCGACGCGATGATCGACACATCGGATGGCGGCCAGCAGGACAGCCTGAACAGCCTGTTGGGCGTAATCCGCAACGGGCTGGCCGAGGGGTGCTGATCCGCAGTTGGACGGATGTGACGATTGCCGTAAATGCAAACAAAAAACGATCTGGCACAATTGACCCATTGCCTGTGCATCACAGTCTTTGATTACTTTCCTGGTTAGGATTTTGATGGTTCGATACAATGTGCCAAGAGAACAGAGTTGTAGACCGGAATTCTGGAGAAATGAGTTACCACTTGGGAACGGAAACCAAATGAAGAGGATGACGAGAAAGCAAAATCGGAGATTTCTGGGGCTGGGGATAAAGCTCTTTACGTTGACTGGTTCATTGATGGCGGTGATGTTTCTCACGGCTCCCGGAGCTGCTTTTCACACTGTAGATTTGGTGCCAAGGATATTTCAGTCTGCAATGGCGTTATCGGGTGTGGCGAGTTTTCTATTCCTAGTTTTACTGGGAATATTTCCACATATTCTAAAATTTTACTTTCAAAACGCGGCTACAGAAAAAGAAATAGAACATGTCAAGGATTTTGACTTTTTGATTTTGGAGGACTGACGCCAATCCAGCAACTGAAAGCAGCATAAAATCTACTTTTGGGCCCCATCAAGAATGAGGGGATTACCACATCATTCACCGCGAATTCATCCGGCCAGTTTAGCAGCCACGGCAATGCGGCGGTGGCCTTGACCAATGAATATGGCTGCGAAAAATGCACGATTGTTGACTTCAAGGCCACAGGTTTTTGAAATCACCCCTGCAAACTGCGCACGCCGATCTCGCCTTCGCGGGCGTTTTGCATGGCCAGGGCCATTGAATGGCTGCCTGCTGCCGTGGTGAAATAGACGATCTTGTCATAAAGGGCGACGCGGCGGATGTCGCGGCTGTCTTCAACCGATTGGGTGCCTTCGGTGGTGTTGAACACCATCGTGATTTCGCCGTTTTTCATCATGTCGACGATGTTCGGGCGGCCTTCATAGACCTTGTTGACGGTCTCAACCGTAATGCCGTTTTCGCGCAGGAAACCCGCCGTGCCGCTGGTGGCGACGATGCCAAAACCTAGCCCGGACATGATTTCGGCGGCTTCGATCATCTGGGCGTTTTTGTCCATATCCTTGACCGAAATGAACACTTTGCCGCCCTCGGGCACGATCTGCCCGGCCCCCAGCTGCGCCTTCAGAAAGGCGCGCGGATAGGTGCGATCCCAGCCCATCACCTCACCGGTGGAGCGCATTTCAGGCCCCAAAATCGTGTCAACGCCAGGGAAGCGGGCGAAAGGCAAGACGGCTTCTTTCACTGAAAACCACGGCGTGTTGGGGTCAGCCAGGGTCATCGGTTCGGCGAAGGGCAGAACTTCGTCCTCGGAGGCGTTTTCCTTGTAGGGCGGGCGCATCGGGAAGGCCGTCAGCTTTTCACCGGCCATCAACCGCGCCGCGATACTGGCAATGGCCGAATCCGTCGCTTTGGCGACAAACGGCACGGTGCGGCTGGCACGGGGATTGACCTCCAGGACGAAAATCTCGTCGTCTTTGATAGCGAACTGGACGTTCATCAGGCCGACCACATTGAGGCCAAGCGCCAGCGCGTGGGACTGACGTTTCAGCTCCGCTATAATCTCAGGGCTAAGGGAATAGGGCGGCAGCGAACAGGCACTGTCACCGGAATGAACCCCGGCCTCTTCGATATGCTGCATGATGCCCGCAACATGGACGTTTTCACCGTCCGACAGGGCATCAACATCAACCTCAACCGCGCCGATCAGATAGCTGTCAAGCAACACCGGGCTGTCGCCGGAAACGGTCACAGCCTCGTTGATATAACGCTTTAGCTGCGCGTCATCGCGGATGATCTCCATCGCGCGGCCACCCAGAACATAGGACGGACGGATCACCAGCGGATAGCCGACATCTTGGGCAATTTCAAAGGCTTGTTCGGGGGAGGAGGCGATGCCATTATAGGGTTGCTTCAGCTTCAGATCGTGCAGCAGTTGCTGAAACCGCTCGCGATCTTCGGCCAGATCGATGGCATCAGGCGTGGTGCCAAGAATCGGGATGCCTTCTTCTTCCAGCGCGTTGGCGAGTTTCAGCGGGGTCTGACCGCCGAACTGGACGATGACGCCATGCAGCTTGCCGTTTTCCTGCTCAACGCGCAGGATTTCAAGCACATGTTCCAGCGTCAGCGGCTCAAAATACAACCGATCCGAGGTGTCGTAATCGGTCGATACCGTTTCTGGATTGCAGTTGATCATGATGGTTTCATAACCCGCATCGGTCAGCGCGTAACAGGCGTGACAGCAGCAATAATCAAACTCGATTCCCTGACCGATCCGGTTCGGACCACCGCCAAGGATGACGACCTTTTTGCGATCCGATGGCCGGGCCTCGCATTCGACATCGCCCAGCACCGGGGTTTCGTAGGTTGAATACATGTAAGGCGTCTGCGCTTCAAATTCCGCAGCACAGGTGTCGATGCGTTTGAAGCAGGCGGTGACGCCCAGATTGTGCCGCGCGCGCCGCACTTGGCTTTCGCGGCACCCGGTCAGCGCCGCCAGCCGAGCATCGGTGAAGCCGTACATTTTCAACCGCCGCAACTCGTGTTCGGTGACCGGCAGGCCGGTTTGGCGGATCTCGGCCTCAAGATCGACGATCTCGCGAATGCGGGCCAGAAACCAGGGGTCAAAATCGGTGGCGTGCTGGATTTCGTCATCCGTCAGCCTTTCGCGCATCGCTTGCGCGATCAGGCGCATCCGGTCGGGCGTGCGGGCGGAAATCGCCTTGATGACGGCGGCCTTGTCCGGGGCGCCGTCGATGGCGATTTCGTCAAATCCGGTCAGGCCGGTTTCCAGGGAGGCCAGCGCTTTTTGCAGGCTTTCGTGGATGGTGCGGCCGATGGCCATCGCCTCGCCCACCGATTTCATCGCGGTTGTCAGTTCGGGTTTTGCACCGGGGAATTTTTCAAAGGCAAAACGTGGGATTTTGGTGACCACATAGTCGATTGTCGGCTCGAAACTGGCGGGCGTCACCTTGGTGATGTCGTTGTCCAGTTCATCAAGCGTATAGCCGACCGCCAGCTTGGCGGCAATCTTGGCAATCGGAAAGCCGGTCGCTTTGGAGGCGAGTGCGGAGGAACGCGACACCCGCGGGTTCATCTCGATCACCACCATGCGACCATCCGCCGGGTTCACCGCCCATTGGACGTTGGACCCACCGGTTTCCACCCCGATTTCGCGCAAAACCGCGATCGAGGCTGTGCGCATCATCTGGTATTCCTTATCCGTCAACGTCAGCGCCGGGGCGACAGTGATGCTGTCGCCGGTATGTACGCCCATCGGATCGACGTTTTCGATAGAGCAGATGATAATGGCGTTGTCAGCGCGGTCGCGCACGACTTCCATCTCAAACTCTTTCCAACCCAAGAGGCTTTCGTCGATCAGGATTTGGCTGACGGGTGAGGCGTCAAGCCCCGAGGCGCAAATCGCCTCGAAATCTTCGCGGTTATAGGCGATGCCCCCACCGGTGCCGCCCATTGTGAAGGCCGGGCGGATGATCGCAGGCAGGCCGACGTTTTCCAGGGCCGCCATGCACTCGCCCATGTTTTCGGCAATGGTGGCTTTGGGGTTTTCGATGCCAAGACGATCCATTGCTTCACGAAACAGTTTGCGGTCTTCGGCCATTTCGATGGCCTTGCGATCGGCCCCGATCAGTTCGACATTGTATTTCGCAAGCACACCCAGATCATCCAGCGCAAGGGCTGTGTTCAGCCCGGTCTGCCCGCCCATTGTCGGCAGCAAGGCGTCAGGGCGCTCCTTTTCGATGATCTTGGCGACGATTTCAGGCGTGATCGGTTCGATATAGGTCGCGTCGGCCATTTCCGGGTCGGTCATGATCGTCGCCGGGTTGGAATTGACCAGAATGACGCGATAACCCTCTTCCTTCAGAGCTTTGCAGGCCTGCGCGCCGGAATAGTCAAACTCACATGCCTGGCCGATGATGATGGGGCCCGCGCCGATGATCATGATGGATTTGATGTCGGTTCTTTTTGGCATGATCAGCTTCCGCGCGTTCAGCCCCAAATGCTCAAAAACATCCGGGGGTAAGGATTCGTCAGGTGACGCAAATTGTCGTGGTTATAGTGGGTAGAGACCTGCGTTCAAGGCCTGAGTTCAGCGCCGCCTCATTCCCATTCCATTGCTTGAAACAGCGCCTGGGCATTGCGCCCGGCCAGTTCATCGAAGTTCAGCAGATGCGCAAAGCCGCTTTGGTCAACCTTGACCGAGGCGATGATGTCCCCGCCCGCGTCGATATGCGCTGCCATGACCTGCCGCAGATGCAGCAGATAGTCATAAGTTGCAGCCGAGGCATCCAGCAGATCGGTGGGTTTGCCGTGGCCGGGGATGATGTGGTCTGGCGACAGGGCGTCAATCGCTTCAAAACTGGCGATCCAGCCGATGCTGTCTGAAACCGGTGTGATGCCCAGCAGGCGCTCGGTGTAAACGATGTCGCCGGTGAAAACCGTGCTTTCCGAAGGGACATGGACGAAACTGTCGCCGGGTGTATGCGCGCCCGCCACGTGATGCAGTTCGATGGTGATACCGCCAAGGGTCAGATCAAGCCGGGTATCAAAAACCTGATCGGCAAAACGTGCTGTCGTGCCGGTCAACCCGAATGCGCCGACAAGTTGATCAAGCCCGGTAAATTGCAGGCTTTGGCGGTCTTTTTGGTCCTCCACCGCAGCGGCCGAGGCAATGATCTGTGCACCGCGTTCCGCCCAATAGGAATTGCCCAGCCAGCGGTGATCCTGACCGCCGGAATTGACAACGATCCTGACCTGTTGATCGGTGATCTCAGCAATGGCCGCCGCGATTTTGCCGGCCCCTTTATAGGTGGCCCCGGCGTCGATCAGAACCACGCCTTCGCCGGTGACGATCACCCCGAACGTCGCATTATTGCCCAGATTGCCAGCGGTGCGGTTGCCCAGCGGGCCGACAAGCGCATAGATCACATCGCTGATCTTATAGGTCTTAAGCTGTGCCGCCGAAGGCCCGGCGGCAAGCGAAAGGATCAGGACCAATGGCATCGTCCGAAACAGGGTTATTAACAAGGTCCACATCTAAGCCGTCCTTCATTTGCAGCAACGCCTGAATACAGCATCGCCCTGACGGACGCCACAGCCTTGCGGTCGCAGCGCCGTCAGGAAGGCCACCGAAACCGGCCTCAATCGTCGTCAAAATACCCGCGCTCGGCACCCTTGTGGCAGGCAACGCAGTTGGCGATAGAGCCAATGGTCGGATCGGCCTTGATCCGGTTGGCGACCCGGTTGCCATGCTCATGGGTAAACCAGGACAGCTCAGAAATCCGCATCGGCACGGCGTTGTGTGGCAGGGTTTTCAGCCAGCGTGGCATCCGGCCATTTCGGTCGGCAGCATTGGCGACAAGATAGGCCTCTATCGTCGCGCGGTCGTGTTCCGTCAGGCTGGCATCCTCACCGAAATGGTTTGGCAGATCGACCATGATCGCCTGCCAGGACCGGGTCGGCAGAAACCCCGCCGGATAGGCCATGTGACAGGCGGAACATTCGGCTTTGAACAGGGCCTCGGCACCGTCCTGGGCCTGGCTAGCGGTGGCGGTTAGTCCGGCCAGTAAGGCGGCCAGGATAAAAGGGGGTCGGTTGAATTTCATCTTGGGACTCCGGGGGTTAAAGGGGAGGGGTCAAAGCGACGATAAATAGGTCAGGATGTCGCCTTTTTCAGTGACGCTGCATGCGCGCCCCAGCACTGAGTTGCAGTTGCGCCGAAACCATTTCGCCAGCTTTTCCGGATCGGTAAACCGGTCCGGGCTGACGGAAACGGCCATCGGGTCAATCGGTTTGCCGACGCGGGTTTGGCCCGGCTTGGTCGGGTCCATCCCGTGGCAACTGGTGCAGGATGGGGTGTCGGGTTTGCCGCCGGTATGGCTGGCCAGGAAAAAATCCTGGCCGTCGGTGGCGGAAAATCCGTCAACCCCGGCCTCAACCGCGAGGGCTGCGATAACGTCTTCGCGTGGGCCAGCGGATGCGGCCCCGGTCAGAAGGGCCAGGCCCAGGACCAGACCGACTGCCATTATTGTGAAATGGTTTTTCATTTTAACCTATCCTTTGGGATGTTGATGTTAGGGGGATAAAAGCGCCCGCTTTCTGCGTCTGCATGACAGGCCGCGCAGTTGGCTCGGCTGATAACCGGCGGTGTGTTGAAAACCTGATCCGGGATGTCCTGATGCAGGCGTTTCCAGGCCGCCCCAGAACTGGGGCCGGGCGGCAGCGGAGGGGGGACAAGCGCCAACAGATGCGCGGCCTTTGTGTCGGCAGTTTCCGCACTGTGGTTCAGCAACCACTGGCGGATCGCATGTGCTGTATCTTCGGGCAGGCTGGCATCCTCGCCGAAATGATCGGGCAGGGTGGCCATCAGGCGCGTCCAGGTGGCCCGGTCCAGCAGGCTGGGGGAATAGGCCATGTGACAGTCCGCACATTCCTGACGATAAAGCGGATCAAGCACCTGCGCCGGCAGACCAAATCCGGGCCTTGCGGCCAATGACAA
>CAYXXQ010000061.1:11317-12398 GCA_964469075.1 uncultured Rhodobacter sp. | reverse complement strand
TCTTCAAAGAATTTGGCATGTTCATAGGCGCCCATAATCAACAACCCGGCGCCGTGATTAGCTACGGTTTCCAGCAAAACCTTGCCAACGGAGCGTTGGGTGCGCGGGACGATTTCAGCCTCCGCCTTGATGCCATGCGTGCCCAGGTGGCGGGTGACGGCCTCCAGCCGTTTTATGGCTTCGACAGTGCCTTCGCCGACTGAGATCACCGAAACCTCGGATTTGGTTTCCAGAATATCCAGCGCGTCGGCCATTGCGCGGGCCGCTGATTTGCCGCCGTCCCAGGCCAGAACGGCGCGGTCGTTCAACACTTCATCGGGCAGTTCACGCGGGACAACCATCACTGGGCGACCGGAATTCAGGGCGATCATATCCGGATGCGGCACCAGATTGCGGTTTTCGCGGGTGCCATCATATTGACCAACAAGGATAATATCAAAAGTGCGGGCCAGTTCCATCAACGAATAATCGACATCGCCGCCGCTTTCGACCCAATGAATTCTGTCGCCTTCGGGTTCACCCAGCACCTCAAAAAACTCGGCATGGATGGCGTCGCGCTGTTCTTTTTCGGCCTTGGCGATCACCTTGTTCAAGTCTGACGAGGCGTAGGGGCGCAGGGTGGCGCTGATTTCGCTGGGTGCGTAAGTCAGCGCGCCGGTGAGGTGGGCGTCGTATTTTTTCATCATCAAGCGGGCAAGTTTGACCGCGCTTTTTGAGCTTTCCGAGCCGCTATATGCGACCAGTATATTCTTGATGGCCATGACGCCCTCCGGTTTCTGTTCACTGGGATATGATTAGGCGGTTTCTGCGCGGTGCGACTTGATTCATATCAAATGAAACGACTTTCGGATCGGGAATGACGGCACTTGCCCCTTTTCCTTGGTCGCGGCAATCTTTAGGTGAGTATTTGAAGCTGGCCCAGCGAAGCGAAAGTCTCGGATGTCGTTTTTCTCAAAACTTAAGAACCGGATGTTCAAATCCTCATCGAAACTGGATGAGGGGTTGGAGGCGATTCTGGAAGAGGGCGGCGAAGAAGAAGAGGTGATTGACAGCCCGGCCTCGGCGCAGGCACTGCCTCCAG
>CAYXXQ010000061.1:3070-11217 GCA_964469075.1 uncultured Rhodobacter sp. | reverse complement strand
AGCCAGAGCCAGAGCCAGAGCCAGAGCCAGAGCCAGAGCCAGAGCCAGAGCCAGAGCCAGACGTGGTTGTGAAACCGGCAGCCCCTGCCAGCCCCGGTCTTTTGGGCCGTTTGATGGGCCGCGCTGCACCGCAGAAAGTGGTGCGCCGGGTGCTGGATGACGCCATGCTGGAAAGCCTGGAGGAGCTGCTGATTTCCGCTGATATGGGGGTTGAGACGGCGTTGCGGGTCACCGCGAACCTGGCAGAGGGGCGGTTTGGCAAAAAACTAAGTGCCGAAGACATCAAATCCTTGCTGGCCGCCGAGGTTGCCCGGATAATGGAACCGGTCGCAAGACCGATGCCGCTCTATCCGAAGAAGCCGCAAGTGGTGCTGGTGGTTGGGGTTAACGGGTCGGGCAAGACGACCACGATTGGCAAGCTCGCCAGCCAGTTTCGCGCGGCCGGGAAGTCGGTTGTGATCGCGGCAGGCGACACTTTTCGCGCCGCGGCGGTGGAACAATTGCAGGTCTGGGGGGACCGCGCCGGGGTGCCGGTTTTGACGGCGCCCGAAGGGTCAGACCCGGCGAGCTTGGCGTTTGACGCGATGACCAAAGCCGAAAAAGACGGCGCCGATCTGTTGATGATCGACACCGCTGGCCGGTTGCAAAACCGGGCCGATCTGATGGAAGAACTGGCCAAGATCGTGCGCGTCATCCGCAAGCAAGATCCGACAGCACCGCATAACACTTTGCTGGTTCTGGATGCCACAACCGGGCAAAATGCACTGAAACAAGTTGAGATATTTCAACAGGTTGCGGATGTTTCGGGTCTTGTCATGACCAAGCTGGACGGCACCGCCAAGGGCGGCGTGCTGGTGGCGCTAGCGGACCGGTTTGGCCTGCCGATCCATGCGATCGGGGTTGGTGAGCAGATCGACGACCTGCAAGCTTTTGACCCCGATGACTTCGCCAAGGCGCTAACCGGAAGTTCGGAATGAAGACCAGCCTGTTTGACGTCCTGCCAGTGGTCCATGAAGTTCCAACCGACCTCGGACCGCATCCTGTTCCTTATACTGTTAGCGAAGGGCATACGGTTCTAGTGACAGGCACCGGCGACCTAAAGGCCATAGAGCAGGCTACAAAGGCTGAGGATATCCATCCCGTGCAGACCCGGTCAGGCCAAGCAGCACTTGGGCTATTCCTGTGCCGTTTCGATGTCGCCAACAGTGGTCCACATCTGGAATACCACTTAGGCATACTCGCCGCCCCGGAGCCAGGCGAGATCATTTCCGACACGCCCGAGGCTTTTCTTGCCGCACTTGCAGCCCGCCCCGACTGGAGCTTTCTTAGTCTTGATCTGCGCAATGATACTGCTGAGGTAGTAGCACTCAACACCTCGTATTTTGGACTTGCCGCACAGAAAATGTCAGGTTCGATCATCGTCGACCCGGATCAGGTGCGGGTTGATTTGATCGCCGTCAGTGGCGAGCCTTTGGCGAAAGGTCAGATCAAACGGCGACGCCAACCAGAAATGCGGTCGCTTTGGCATATTGCCCGGCTGATGGGATGGCGGAATTTCCTTGCCGCAACCCGCAACCCGCAAGCCCTGGGCCGAGGCCTTTGTTATGAATCGCAAATGCGCTGAAATGCCGACCAGTCGTCGCGCTAAGACGATGACATCTGCCGTTGAGATGGCTGTGATGCGCTGGCAGGACGGGCGAGATCAATTGGTCTTGGCCCAGGATTTTGGGTTTCAGCCAACGGCCATGCAGCACCTCAATCCTTTTCAGTTTGCCTATCTTCATCCAGATCACTCAGACAACACCGAATGAGTGATTATCTGATCGCCCTTGAAGGTACCACGGGGGGGCATCGTCTGGCGCTTGGCCTTGCGCTAATGGCCGCTTTTCTGCATGCCGTTTTTGGTGCCATGCAAAAAGGGCGCTATGATCCCCTGCTGATGCGTGGGGCCATTGATGCATCCTACGCGCTGATGGCGCTGCCGTTTGCACTGTTCGTTGTGCCCTGGCCCGAGCCGTTTATGTGGCCGATCTTTGCGATCGCATGGGCCATCCATGTCGCCTATAAAGCACTTCAGGCGGCGGCCTATTTCAAGGGGGCCTATACCGTGGTTTACCCGGTCGTTAGGGGCACTGGGCCGCTGGTTACGGTCTTTGCTGCGGGGTTCGTATTCTCTGAAAGTTTTGATCCTTTGCAATGGATTGGCTTGCTGGTGTTGACCCTTGGGATTTTTGGCCTTGCGGCCTACAATCTAATCTTCACGACAGAACCTCGTCGTGGCCTTTGGATCGCGATTGGGCTAGCGTTTCTGACCGGGATTTTTGTGGCCGCCTATACCACCTACGACGCTTATGGAATTCGTGCGACGGCGGATTCGTTCACTTTTCTGGCGTGGTTTTTCCTGATCGACGGGCTGACTTTTCCGCTGGTCGCCGCCTACCGCTATCGCCGACTTGTGGCCCCGCCACCCTTTTGGCCGCTGATGCAGCGCGGGGTCATTGGCGGGGTGATTGCTGTGGCTTCCTTCGGGTCGATCATGCTGGCAACACGGCTGGATAAGGTTGGTGAAGCGGCGGTGTTGCGCGAAACCTCTACCCTGTTTGCGGCCCTGATCGGCTGGCTGTTTTTGAAAGAAACCGTGGGGCCAAAACGCGCTTTGTTGATGGGATTGATCGCCGCGGGTGCGGTAATGGTGGAATTTGGTGGATGAAAGGATTACATGACCGGCCATGAGTGAAGAAAAGAAAATCAGCACAGGCCTGAAGCTGGCCCTCGAACTTGGTCCGATCCTGTTGTTTTTCCTGGGGTATTCCCGGATCAAGGACATGGAATTCGTGATCTTTGGCACGGCCTATGAAGGCTTCATCGTTGCGACCGCGATTTTCATTCCGGTGCTGTTGCTGGCCACTGGGTTTTTGTGGTGGCGCACTGGGCATTTGTCGCGGATGCAGCTGATGACGGCCGTTCTGGTTGTGACTTTTGGCGGGCTTGGCATCTGGTTTAACGATGACAGTTTCTTCAAGATGAAGCCGACCATCCTTTATGTGATGTTCGCTGGCGTGCTTGGGTTTGGCCTGCTGCGCGGGCAGTCTTATCTGCAATATGTGATGGACGGGGCGATGCCGCTGGCGCAGGAAGGCTGGATGATCTTCACACGTCGCATGGCGCTGTTTTTTGCAGTCCTTGCAATTGCGAACGAGGTCATCTGGCGCACAATGTCAACCGATACCTGGGTCAGTTTCAAGACCTTCGGGCTGACCGGATTGATGTTCGTGTTTTTCATCAGCCAGATGAAACTGTTCTCAAAATACGCGATTGAGGATGTGTCAAACGACAACTCCTAACTGACCGCCTCAAAGCTTGCAGGCGCGATCTGTAGCAGTGAAGTGATCTGCCGGATCATGGGCCGTGGCGCGGCACTTAGGCGGCAGTGAACCGTCGTGCCGTCCTGCCGGGCCTTGATCAGCCCGGCCTGGCTGAGCATCGCCAGATTGTTGGAGATCATCAGCTGTGGCCGATCAAGGACGCGGTGCAATTGGCCGACCGATTTTTCGCCAGTCAACAACTGTTGCAGGATCAGCAATCGGGTTTGGTTGGCCAGCGCTTTCAGGGCAGGCGTCGTGCCCTGGGCCGCGCCCGCCATTTGTGCAGGCGTCATCTGGCCAAGCCGCGCGGGCTTGCGGTTGGGCCGCCCTTCTGAAGGCAGAAACCCGGTTGGGTTTTGGTGTTTTGTCATCGGGTTTGTCCAGTTTCAGATCATCGAACCGCCAAAGCCCGCTGAGGTTTAGGGCAGGGCCAGCACAACGGATCAGCGTGACGTCAGCCTTTCACGCAAGCGCGCGCTCGGCTACCGGGGAGAGCCACGGGAAACTTAGAAATCGACTGGGGAAAACCCTGGGTTTTTGAGGATTAAGGCGTTTCAAGAAAAACTTGAGACATCGCGTGTCACCAAAAGCCCGAGAACGCGAAGCGTGGCAGGGTTTTGGTGTTTCAAGTATTTCTAGAAACGCTATGGGGTCCGTCAGGTTGCCATTGCGACCAATTGGCTTGAGGTGCGTGCGCCGAATTTTCGCAGCAGGTTGGCGCGGTGAAACTCTACCGTTTTGGGGCTGATGCCCAGCAGGCGGGCGATTTCCTTGGTGGAGTTGCCTTTGGAAATCAGCTCCAATATCTCCTGTTCGCGCTTGGTGATCGGGGTGTCGTCGGGACTGGTGTCGCCCAAATCAAGTCGGGCAAGATCGGGCAAATCGCGCTGGCGCATCCGCAGCAAGAGCACGGTTGCCAACCCCAGGACGCCGACGCTGACAAGGCCCGACAGCACCAGCGCCAGAAAGGTCGGGCGGTAGGGTGCTGCCTGGGTTTGGCTGCGGTTGAGGGCATCAAGCCGTTCGCCATAGGCCCGCGAAAGCGCCGTGACTGCGTGATAGGGGATGGGGGCCGACCAGGTGTCGGCCATGCCGCTTTCATAGGCGAAAGGATGCCCTTGCGACGACAAAAGTGCCAGCGCCACGCGGTCGCGCAGATCGGCGTTGGTTGTGCTGAAAGCGGCGAAAGGCCACTCGGGATATAGGCGCGTGCTGGTCTGTTCGGGATAGGTGTAATTGGTGTTGGCATTCAGAAAATAAAGGTCATCGGCATTGATCAAAAGCTCCGCCGCCAATTCTTCGACCAAGCCGCTGCGCACGATGCCGACATCGGCCTCGCCGTTCAGAACCTGCCAGATGATCTGATCCATCGGAAAGCCCACAAAGCTTAGCGAGGCGGTGTCGGTGAACAGATCAACGCCGACATTTTCAAACTCGCGCCAGGCGATTTGAAAGCCGCCAAAGGCATGCGGGTCAACGGCGGCGACGCGGCGGCCGGCGACGTCCTGCAACAAGTGAATGCCCGCGTCTTTGCGCGCGATGATGGCGCTGCCAAACTCGCTGGAATAAGAGCCGTCGGATTTGCGTTGCTGGCGTGAGGCGATCACGCTCATCACATGCTTTTGGTTAAGATCGGTGAAATGGCCGGGATTGGTCAGCAGGAAATCAAGCTCTCCGTTGCTGATCTTAGAGCCGGCCGAACTAAGGGACACCGGCACGATCTGAAACCGCCAATCCTTGACCATGCCATCAAGATATTGCTTCAGGCCGATCCATTCCTGTTCAACCCTGTCCGAGCCGCGATACGCCAGCACACCGATCCGCGCAACCGGCTTGTCAGCGGTCGCAGCCATCGTGCCGGTGGCAAAGATCAGGGCGATCAACAGCCCATATAGTAACCGGGTCATGCGCGGTCTCCCCAGCCTGACCATAGCGCTTTTAAGGCGGGGGAGGCAAATTTTTGCATGGCGCGTGCGAACAGAAGGTCGCGCGAACCGGCGGCGCGATCCGACACGGAAGGCAGGATCAAAGCGGCCTTGGTTCTGCGGGGGCAGTCGTGTCAGCGCGCCTTTTGGCCGAACAGCACGCTTTGCGCGGACTTGTCGTCCTGGATATTGGCGCGTTTTTCGGCAGCCACAGCGCGGCCACGGGCCAGTGCGGGGCGGGCGGCGCAGCGGTCAAGCCAGGCCTTCATATGCGGGAATTGCGCGATATCCAGCTGCTGGCCTTCCCAAAGGCTGGCCCAGGGCCAGATCGCCATATCGGCGATGGAAAAGAACTCCCCGGCGACATAATCGCGGTCGGCCAATCGTCGGTTCAGCACGCCATAAAGCCGCGCGGTTTCGTTGCGATAGCGATCCTTGGCATAGGGCAGATCGTTCGGCGGCTCCATCGCCGGGGCGTATTTCAGGAAGTGATGCGCTTGCCCGGCCATCGGCCCGAGGCCGCCCATCTGCCACATCAACCACTGGTCAACCCCGATCCGGTCACGTTCGGAATTGCCGCAAAACTTGCCGGTTTTACGGGCCAGATATTGCAGGATTGCACCGCTTTCAAACACCGAAATCGGCGCGCCGTCCGGGCCTTCGGGATCAATGATCGCAGGCATCCGGTTATTTGGCGCAATTTTCAGAAAATCCGGGGCAAATTGTTCGCCCGCGCCGATATCCACCAGATGAAGGTTGTAAGGCAGGTCCATTTCTTCCAGCGCGATGGTGATTTTCCATCCGTTCGGGGTGGGCCAATAGTAAAGGTCGATCGCTTGGGTCATGGGGCATCCTTTTTGTTCACCGCAACATATTGCGACAAGCCGGGCCGGGCGCAAGGGGTGCGGGGTTTCTTGACGATAGGGTTAAGATGGCCTAAACGGATTTCGTGGCGATTTGTTACCGGATTGTGGGCCACGTTAAAGAATTCCACTAAAGAGGTCGCGGAGAGAAACCCCCGATCCCGTTAACGGTTCGGGGTTTTTTTATGCGGCTCAGTCAATTGGAGCGATGACAATGCACGAGACCTGGAAAACCAAAACCAAGCTGGTTCACGCTGGCACAAAACGCAGCCAATATGGGGAAGTCAGCGAAGCGATTTTCCTGACCCAGGGGTTTGTCTATGACACGGCCGAACAGGCCGAAGCCCGGTTCATTGAAGCCCATGAGGATGAGTTCATCTACGCCCGCTACGGCAACCCGACCGTGCGCATGTTTGAAGAGCGGATTGCCGCCCTTGAAGGGGCCGAGGACGCGTTTGCGACAGCCTCGGGCATGGCGGCGGTTAATGGCGCATTGTTTGCCGCGTTGAAGGCGGGCGATCATGTGGTGTCGGCCAAGGCATTGTTCGGCTCCTGCCTATATATCATCGAAACCTTGCTGCCGCGTTTTGGTGTGGACGTCACCTTTGTCGAAGGCACCGATCTTGATGCCTGGCGCGCCGCGATGCGCCCTGAAACCAAACTGTGCTTTCTGGAGGCTTTGTCCAACCCAACCCTGGAAGTTATTGATATTGAAGGGGTTTCAAAAATCGCCCACGAGGGTAATGCGCTGCTGGTCGTTGACAACGTATTCGCCACGCCGATCTTTCAGCGCAGTCTTTCGCTGGGTGCTGATGTGGTGATTTATTCCGCGACCAAGCATATTGACGGCCAGGGCCGCTGCCTTGGCGGGGTCGTTCTGGGCCGCAAGGATTTCATTCGAAAAGTGTTGGAACCGTATCTGAAACACACCGGCGGTGCCCTTAGCCCGTTCAATGCTTGGGTGATGCTGAAAGGGTTGGAAACGCTGGATCTGCGGTGTCACGCGCAGGCTGAAACCGCGCTGAAACTGGCGACGGCGCTAGAGGGTCATGCGGACCTTCAGCGGGTGATTTACCCTTACCTTGCCTCGCATCCGCAACAGGCCCTGGCGCAGCGGCAAATGACGGCGGGTGGCACGGTGGTGTCGCTGGGCATCAAGGGTGGCAAACCGGCAGCGTTCAGGTTTCTGAACGCGCTTCAGATCGTGACGATTTCCAACAATCTGGGGGACGCGAAATCGCTGGTAACGCATCCGGCGACGACGACCCATCAGCGCCTGACCGCATCCCAGCGGGAAGCGCTTGGCATCAACGACGGTCTGGTCCGGCTGTCGGTTGGTCTGGAAGATGCGGATGATTTGCTGGCGGATATTGAGCAAGCATTAACTTTTCTTAACAACTGAGAGTTGTGGTCTTTACAGGTTAATAACCTTTCAGTAACCTTAGATTCGGGATGCAACCGCAACCACACCAAAAAGCTTCGCAATTGCCACTGGCAATTTTGGTCCGGAAGGCCCAATTATGCGTATCAACGGTGAAACCAAGGGGAAGAAGCATGAATATTCATGACCCGGCTATTGAAACCGAACGTGATGACACATCTGTTGTGATCCGTCCAACCCGCACGCAAGCCGAAGAAGCCGTGCGCACACTTTTAAGATGGGCCGGCGACGACCCGGATCGTGAAGGTCTTTTGGACACGCCAGCGCGTGTGACCAAGGCTTACGGCGACTGGTTTCGCGGCTATGACGAAGATCCCGTCGCAATGTTGCAGCGCACCTTTGAAGAGGTGGAAGGCTATGACGAGATGGTCGTCCTGCGCGATATACGCTACGAAAGTTATTGCGAGCATCACATGGCGCCGATCATCGGCAAGGCGCATGTCGGCTATATCCCGACGGATCGGGTGGTTGGCATTTCCAAGCTGGCCCGCGTGGTAGATGCCTTTTCCAAGCGCTTGCAAGTGCAGGAAAAAATGAACGCGCAGATCGCGAA
>CAYXXQ010000061.1:0-2970 GCA_964469075.1 uncultured Rhodobacter sp. | reverse complement strand
CGATCTGGCGGATCGCCCTTGACAGATTTGCCCGCAACGCCCAACCGTTTTTCCCATGATAGATTTGCGCCCCGTCGGATATGTGATCGGCCTGCTTGTCGCCGTTTTGGGGGCAACCATGCTGTTGCCGCTGCTGATCGACCTTTATGACGGCAACGGGCATTGGCCGGTTTTCGCGATTGCCGGGTTTCTAAGCTGCCTCTCCGGCGGATTGCTGGCAATCGCCTGTTTCAACGGCACCGGCGAGGGGCTGACGATCCAGCAGACCTTCATCCTGACCAGCACCGTCTGGCTGGCGCTGCCGGTGTTTGGGGCCTTACCGTTCTGGATAGGCGCGACCGAAGCGCGGTTTGTCGATGCGTTTTTTGAGGCCATGTCAGGGCTGACCACCACAGGTTCCACCGTGTTCACGGGGCTGGAGCTTCTGCCGCGCGGCATCCTGCTGTGGCGCGGACTGCTGCAATGGTTCGGCGGAATCGGTATCATCGTGGTTGCGATGGTGTTCCTGCCGATGCTGAAGGTTGGCGGTATGCAGATTTTCCGCACCGAAAGCTTTGATACTTTGGGCAAAATCCTCCCACGCGCGGCCGAAATTGCGTCGCGCATTTCGGTGATCTACTTCGTTCTGACAGCCCTGTGCGTGATCGCGTATGCCTTTGTCGGTCTCAGCCCATTTGACGCGCTGGTGCATGCGTTGACCACCTTGTCGACCGGTGGGTTTTCCACCTCGGACGCGTCTTTTGGCGCCTATCGGGGGCCTGCGGAATATGTGGCGGCGATCTTTATGATCCTCGCCAGCCTGCCGTTTGTGCGCTACGTGCAACTGATCGCGGGCACCGCCAAACCGTTGCTGCGCGACAGTCAGGCGCGCGATTATATGCTGCTGATTTTCCTGATTGTGCTGGTACTGACGGCTTACCGCATTCAGGTGAACGGCGATTTTCTGGAACCCTCGGTGCGCGAGGCTTTGTTTAATGTCACCTCGATCATTTCCGGCACCGGCTATTCCAGCGTGGATTATCAGCTTTGGGGCAGCTTCCCGATCGCGCTGTTTTTCCTGATC
Organism: uncultured Rhodobacter sp.; assembly: GCA_964469075.1. GTDB lineage: Bacteria > Pseudomonadota > Alphaproteobacteria > Rhodobacterales > Rhodobacteraceae > UBA5972. Next base: position 1,907 of record CAYXXQ010000061.1, on the reverse strand, counting down.
GGTCTGATCGGCGGCTGTGCGGGGTCAACCAGTTGTTCTGTCAAGATTTTCCGCTATCAACTGTTGATCGCGTCGTTACGCGCGCAGGTGCGCAAAATCCACACGCCGCACGGGATTTTCATTCCGCGCTATGAGGGCCGCGCGGTGGCCGATGATGTTCTTTCCTCGGTCATGGCGTTTTTCATGCTGTTCATGGTGTCGCTTGCGGTACTTGCGGTGCTGCTGGCGCTGACCGGGCTTGATATGATCACCTCGATCTCGGGCGCGGCGACGGCCTTGGCAAATGTCGGGCCGGGGCTGGGGCCAGAAATTGGCCCGGCTGGCAATTTTGCCACCCTGAACGACGGCGCAAAATGGCTGCTGATCATTGGCATGCTGATCGGACGGCTGGAGCTGATGTCGGTCTATATTCTGTTCACAATCGGTTTCTGGCGGAGATAATCCCAAATGACACAATCCCTGCGCCCACTTGGGGCCGAAATTTCGCATGCGTTGAAAGCCCGTGGAGTCGACGTGATTTTCGGCATTCCCGGCGTCCATAATATAGAGCTTTATCGCGGCATTGAACAGGCTGGTATCCGCCATGTTCTGACCCGCCACGAACAAGGTGCTGGGTTCATGGCCGATGGCTATGCGCGGGCGACCGGCAAGCCCGGCGTGGCCTATGTGATCACCGGGCCGGGGCTTTGCAACATCATGACGCCGATGGGCCAAGCCTACAGCGATTCGGTGCCAATGCTGGTGGTGTCGTCCTGTCTTGAGCGTCAGCATCGCAGCATGGCGCGCGGGCGCTTGCATGAAATGCTGGATCAGGAAGCCGCCGCCGCCACCGTTTGCGATTGGAGTCGGACGGCCCCTGACGCCGAAGCGGCCTATCATCTGCTTGATCTGGCCTTTGCCGAATTTGCCAGCCAGCGCCAGCGGCCCAAGCATATTCAGGTGCCAATTGATGTGCTGGCAGGGCAGGCCCCGGCGGCCCCTGGCCCGATGGCGACACCTTCCTTGCCCATTGCAGCAGCCGATCAGGTGGCGCGGGTTGCGGCCCTTCTGCAAGCAGCCAAGCGCCCGTTGTTTGTCTTTGGCGGGGGTGCTGCGGGCGATGCCGACGCGGCGCGTGCGGTTCTGGCTCAGACCGGTGCCGCGAGTTTTCTGACCTATGCCGGGCGCGGGGTTATCCCGTCGAGTGCACCGCTGAATTTCGGCTCCAGCCTTGGGCGGACAGGGTCTATACGGGCGATTGCATCTGCCGATCTGATCATCGCCATTGGCACACATCTGGCGGAGGTGGACTTGTGGCGCGATCATCTGGGTCATCAGGCGCCGATGGTCAGGGTTGATATTGATGCAGCCGTACTGGCCGATTGGCATAAGGCAGAGGTGCCGGTTCTGGGCGATGCCGGGGCATTTCTGGCCGATCTGTCCAAGGCTTTGCCAGAATTACCTGCAAAAACCATCTGGAAAGCCACCGACATCGCTGAGGCCCGCGCAGCCTTTCGCGCCGAAACCGAGGCGGAGCGTCCGGGCATCGTGCCGGTCGTCGATGCACTGCGTCAGGCCCTGCCGGCTGAAACCGTGGTTTATTCCGACATGACCCAGTTCGCCTATGTCGCCAAGGAGGTGCACGATCTGGACGCCCCCGGCCTTTGGCATCACCCGACCGGGTTTGGCACGCTTGGCTATGCTTTGCCGGCGGCAATTGGTGGCAAGGTCGGGCTGGGGTCGACCCCGGTCGTGGCCATCGCCGGGGATTACGGTTTTCACTATACTATGCAGGAACTTGGCGTGGCGGTGGAGCTTGGGCTGAACTTGCCGATCATCCTGTGGGACAACGGCAAGCTGAAAGAGATCGAGGACAGCATGCTGTCAGCCCAGATCGCCCCCAACGCGGTGGTCGCGCGCAATCCGGA
>CAYXXQ010000060.1:0-12402 GCA_964469075.1 uncultured Rhodobacter sp. | reverse complement strand
CCAACGTTCCGCGTCACTCAAACGTCGCGAGGGGCGTCCGAGAAACCTACATCCTCCCAGCCATTCCCTGCGGTTCCCACCAATGTTATTATTGGCGATTGATGCGACTTGAACCTAATCCACCGCCCGGAACTTTAAGGCCAAGAGGCCCCGGCGCGGGTCCGGGGCAGCGCTGCTGCGCCTAGTCGATGTAGCTGTCCGCCCGCATTCCGGCGCGGTCGCGGTGGATGGGCAGGGTGCGGCCGTAGAGTTGCAGGGTGCGCTCCACACTTCCGACCATTGACGGCTCCTCGACATAGGAAAAGATCGCCACATATCTTGGGCGCGCGCCCTTCAGCGGGGCCACGCGGTGCAGCGAGTAGCGGCCGCGGAACAGTTGCAGGTCGCCGGGTTCCAGGTTCAGCACTTTGACTTTCGCAGAGGTGCCCGCCAGCACCTGGCTGACGTCTTCGAAATTCTCATGGCCCTCGCGAATGCCGGGCGCATATTCAAATGCGCCCCCGTCTTCGGCGTTCTGGATGGCAAGGGTTACGGTGAAATTGTTGGTGTCAAAATGCCAGGGAAAGCCGTTGCCTTCACCGGCCATATTCACGATCACATCCGCCAGAGGATCGGCGTATCGGTAGAAGTTTTCGTGCTGAAAGCAGTCCTTGATAAACTGGTCAAACCCCTGGAAATCATGGACCGAACGCAGGGGGCCGTGCTTGGCGAAATTGTCCGCCGGAATGAATGCATTTGAACGCTCAAAGAACTGACGGCGCGGGTCGTCATCGGGCAGGTTCGGATCATCCTGGGTGAAATACGCGTTGGTGCGGCTATAGGATCGGTGGCCCTTGTCGGCAACGCTGTCGGCCTCGGCGGTGAGGGCGGTGATCCCGTCCGGGGTCAGAAACCCTTTCAGCACGGCACAGCCATCGCGCTTCAGATTTGCCCTGATATCCAGAAGAACACAGTCACGGTCCGGGCCATGTTGATGGATCGGATACCGCGCCAGATTGATAAGGTCTGCACCATTGCTCAGCATTTGCACCCTCCTCTGTCAGGGGAAGCATTGACCGGTTTCCGGGGTCAATCTGGCCGGTTCACGACATTGATTTTGCCAGAAAGCGGCATGTGGTGCGGAGCGCCGGACGAAGGTTTTCTGGGTTGTTGGTGTCAGGCGTTTTTTCGCCCGATTAGCAGCAGGTTTGAGATGAGGCATACAGATGTGCTAGGCGCGAAATCTGTGGCCGCAGGAGGGATGCGGACATTCGCTGCACGTTGCACCAAGGTCTGCAAAGCGGACTTTAGCCGCCGTTGACCCAGTTCAAATTCTGGCTGATGCTGCGTGGTGTAACATTCTTTGGGAGAAGGCAGTATGATTACGGTCTGGGGCAGGAAAACCTCATCAAACGTTCAAGCTCTCATGTGGTGTTTGGGTGAGCTTGAGCTAAAGCATCGACGCAAGGATATTGGGGGGCGATATGGCGGCACGGATTCAGCAGCATTTGCGGAATTAAATCCCAACCGAACGGTGCCTGTATTGCAGGATGGCTCCAATCAGCCTCTCTGGGAAACAGGTTGTATACTTAGGTACCTCGCAACCAAATACGGCCAGAATGGTTTTTGGCCTACCGAGTTGATAGCACGGACTGAAGTTGATCGATGGGCAGAATGGTCAAAAATCAATATCGCATCGGAGTTTACTGTTCCGATCTTCTGGCGGGTTGTTCGGACAGCTCGCAAGGACAAAGACCCTCAAGCAATTATTGATGCGGTGACAGCCCTAGAGATCAAACTGAAAATTGCTGACCGGCTTCTAGCTCAACGGCCATTCATCGCCGGTAATGCCTTTACACTAGCAGATATACAATTTGGCCACATTCTGTTCAGATACTACGACATCGACATTCAACGAGAGAACCTAACCGCACTCGCAGCTTATCATGAGCGTTTGAAGCTCCGATCACCGTATGTAGAGCATGTCATGGTCTCATATGATGAGTTACGCGTTTCTTAAGGCCTTTTGGCCTCCTTCCAGCCATTAGCTGTGTTTCCCACCAATGTCCTTTTTGGCGATTGATGCGACCTGAACCTGATCCACCGACCGGAGCTTTATGACCAAGAGGCCCCGGCGCGGGTCCGGGGCAGCGGCATGCGCGCTCTGTAGGATGCGGGCAGGTGTCGTGGATAGTAGCATGGTCTGGAAAGCGGAGCTTGCTGGTGCCCGCATTTGGCGCCGGACCTGCCACGCGCGTGATCTACCAGGCAATTCCGGGCGTCATGATCGCCTTTCCTCCGCCACGGGGATAACCCCGGTCATCGCGCCGTTCCGCGTAAACATGGTCGCGCGGTTCAGCCAGACCACAACCGCCGTCACAGCGACAAGAATCCAGGTGTCGTAGGGCTGTGCATCCGGCCAGAATGGATTGATCAGTTGCCAGTGGAACAGCATCGGCCAAAGGATGCTGCCACGCGCAGAGTTGAACAGTGGCGTGACAAGAACAGCCAGAACGACGTTGCCGATAAAAAACGGGGTGAAACTCCAGCCGCTTTGAACAGTGCCGGACAGATAAAACGCCGGCAGATGCCACAACCCCCAAATCGCGCCGATGATGAGCCCGGCCCAGATCGGCGCGATATGGCGCTGGAGCAGCGGCAGGGCCATCCCGCGCCAGCCAAACTCCTCAACCGGTCCAAGGAAAAGCATCAGAACCATGATGGCAAACATGGGGCCCGCGCCCTCAGGCGGCAGCGGGGTCAGCAACGGCCCGCCCTTGATCAGCGATCCGGCAACGAAAACTAACGGCAGTCCGATCACCACGAAGACCGCCCAAATCGGTGAACAGCGCCAAAGCAGCAAGCGTGATAAGAACATCCCTAGGCCCGCCCATCCTCCGACCCATAATACAAGGGCAAAAGCCGCAATCGCCGGGCCCCAGGTCATCAAGAAGAACAACGGATGGGAGCCGCTGATGTCACCGAACCATTGGATCGCCACGTCTGGCAAAAAGATATAAAAGCCAGCGATGCCCCAGGTGATTGCAAACGTCATGATCACGAACAAAGGCAACGCAGCGGTCGGAACGTCGCGTGTGCGCTTGCTTTCTGCTATTGCCATCGTGACCCCTCCGCCTGTGCGGTCAATGCGCATATTGCGTTTCAGAAAGCGCAGTTTTCGGTCTCAGGCAATGATCCTGATCAATTTGACGGCCATCAGGCACTTTCCTTCATCAAAAACTCTGTTGTAGCTACAGATCCAGGTTCAATCCGTGGGGTGGATGCAAACGCGCGGAATACACCTTTTGTAAAAAGAGTTCGTGACGGTGTTGAAATTCGAGTAGACTTTCAACCGAACACATTTTCCGATGGACGACCTCATCCATGAGCAGGGCAAATTTCGACTGCCTATCCAGTCAATGTTATCCCAAACAGGAAGCAAGCGATCATTTTTGATGGTGGACAATTTCGTTGAGTTTTTTGAGAGAGGTGAAAGATCTCAGAAATCCGGAAACAGTCCGGCGTTCCAATTATATTCAGTTTGGCAATCGGGAAATTGCATCCCTGAGAATTTTGCTTGCCTTAGTTGACAGAGATGTTGACGCGAGCGAATTGAAATATTCTCAAATTTACAACCTAGCGACTCAAGCTGACATAATAAATGAGGGCGTTCTACATCCAAGTACCTGGGCAATATTTGATAACTGGTACCAGGTGTCTATGTCAAAAGAGCGATCCAGTTAGGCCCCGAACAAAGTTGGCTGCTGCGACATCCATGCAAGTCGACGCCTGCCGCATCCAAAGGCCGGTGACCTCCTTCGATCAATCAGGTGATGCAGTGGTTTTCGGGCGAAAGTGTGGGTGCACAGTAACCCTCTGCCGGGCGCTTGGCGGCCAAAAAAACCCGGAGCGGGTCCGGGGTAGCGCGGCGATTGTTGTCGGTTGACGCCTGTCTGCATCGGTGTCAGCCTGCCCCGATTGTTTGATAGGGGGCGCGGGTGGACAAGCAGGCAGACGTGGATCTGGCCAGACGATGGTTTGCAAAAGACATTGGCGAAGTCGCACCTGTTTTGCGAAACCCGGCCATTATTAAAGCATTCGCCAAAGTCCCGCGTGAGGATTATCTTGGCAGTGGGCCGTGGAAGGTTCGTTCCCGACTGTGCATTGGCGACATTCATCTAAGCGCAACGAAAAGCCCGCATCATGTCTATCACGACGTGCTGATCGCGATTGATGAGGACGCAGGGATCAACAACGGCCTGCCGTCACTTTGGGCGCGTGTCTATGACAATCTGGACATTCAAAAGGGCGCAACCGTCTTGCAGGTTGGGGCTGGGGTTGGGTACTATACGGCCATCCTGGCGGAGCTTGTATCCGCACAAGGCCGGGTTGTCGCCTATGAGATCGAGCCAGAACTGGCGGAACGTGCCCGGCAAAATCTTCGCGATTATCCGAATGCCGAAATCATTTGCGGCGATGCGACCAAGGCCCAAGACATCCCCAAACTTGATGCCCTGATGGCCTGTGCCGGGGTTACACATATCCCACCAAGATGGTTGGACAGCTTGAAGGAAAACGGCCAACTGGTTCTTCCCTACACCGGCGATGATCAATGGGGATTTCTTTTGCATTTGACCAAAGAGGCAAACAACCTGCCTGTGAAATCGCTGGGGCCGCTGGGTGCATACCATTGTGCCGGTGCACGTTCGGACGCAGAGGCTGTTGCGATCAGTGCGGCAATGAAAGCGGCTGCAGGTAGTGCACCGAATATTGCTGGGTATCACATAGGCCCTGCCCCTCCGGGATCTGGGGATGTTTGGGTTGAAGGTGATGCGTATTGGATATCCAAGCGCTAGATAATTGTGTTGGGTGTGGCTGCTACCCTGAGGCCCCGAAGCGGGCCCGGGGTAGCGCTCTTGGCCGCTTCCACAACGCCTTTTGCCCTGCGCAACCGAAGGGGTTGGCAGGGGGTTGGCGTGTTGGGTTTGGAAAGCGAAGAGGCGGGCCCGCCGGGGGCGGTTTTTCATGCCGAACAGGGGGTTTACCCCTACACCTTGCTGATCAGGATCGCCTTGCATCGGAATAAGATGCGCGGGGATCAAATTGGTTTTCTCGGCCGGTCCCGCTCGGGATGGTTACCGTGGTATACGCGGAACCGAAAAACCTGTTGTGACGTCACGAGGGGTTTTACCGCCCAACGGTTAGGGTTTGGTTAACCCTGCGTACGCTGGTGGTGCGGGCAAAGTGCGGCCAAGCCCGGTGATCAAAATACCTAACACGCGCGGGTTACTCGTTGCATTTGCAACGAAATATGCTAAACACGACTCGGAAAACTGAATAATTTGCGGCGCACGGGGTTTTGAGGCCCGAAACCTTGCGCGCCGCAATTCAATGGGGGGAAGACGATGAACAAGCAGCTGAAAATCTTTGAAACGCCGCTTTATGCCTATGAACGATCGCCCGATCAGGACACGCTGGCAGCGGTGCGGCATCCGGTGGTGGTGATCGGCGCGGGGCCGATCGGCCTTGGCATCGCAATTGATCTGGCTCAGCAAGACGTGCCGGTTGTGATCGTGGACGACAATGACAAGGTCTCCTTTGGCAGCCGTGCCATCTGCTTTGCCAAACGCCCGCTGGAAATCCTTGACCGGCTGGGCTGCGGGCAGCCGATGGTCGATAAGGGCGAGGTCTGGAACCTTGGCAAAGTGTTCTTTGCGGATCGCGAGATTTACAATTTCAACCTGCTGCCGGAAGCGGGTCACAAACGCCCCGCCTTCATCAATCTGCAACAGTATTATTTCGAAGAATACATGATCAACCGGGTCCGCGAATTGCAGGCCGAGGGCAAGCCGATTGAACTGCGCGGCGGCAACAAGGTCAGCGCCATCGGCGCGCATGACGACTATGTTTCGCTGGAAATCGACACGCCGGAAGGGCCTTACAACCTTGAGGCCGACTGGCTGGTCGCCTGTGACGGGGCCAATTCGCCGACGCGGCGGATGATGGGGCTGGATTTCATCGGCCGGGTGTTTGAAGACAATTTCCTGATCGCCGACACCATCATGGAGGCAGAGTTTCCGACCGAGCGCTGGTTCTGGTTTGATCCGCCCTTCAACAAGGGCCAGTCAGCGCTGTTGCACAAGCAGCCTGACAATGTCTGGCGAATTGATTTTCAGATCGGCTGGGATATCGACCGTGATGAAGAGTTGAAGGAAGAAAACATCAAGAAACGCCTGCGCGCGATGCTGGGCGAAGATGCGAAGTTTGAGCTGGAGTGGTGCTCGATCTACACGTTCCAGTGTCGGCGAATGGAAAAATTCCGCCACGGGCATGTGTTGTTTGCTGGCGACGCGGCGCATCAGGTATCGCCGTTTGGCGCCCGTGGGGCCAATTCCGGCCTTCAGGATACGGACAATCTGGCATGGAAGCTGAAACTGGTGCTTGAAGGCCACGCGCCCGATGCGTTGCTGGACAGCTATTCTGATGAGCGGGTTTACGGTGCCGATGAAAACATCCTGAATTCCAGCCGCTCCACCGATTTTATCACACCGAAATCCGACACCAGCCGGATCTTCCGCGATGCAGTTCTGGATATGGCGGAACAGCATGACTTTGCCCGGCCATTGGTGAATTCCGGGCGCTTGTCTGTGCCTTGTACCTATGACGGATCGACCCTCAATGGCCCGGATGCTCCGGGCTTGCCAAAACGCAGTCGGCCCGGTGCGCCAGCGACCGATGCGCCAACCACGGGCGGCTGGCTGCTGGATCGGCTGGGCGATCAGTTCCAGTTGATCGGCATCGGGATTGAGGTGCCAGGCATCCTGGAAGAAGGCGGTATCACGGTTGAGGGCATGTCGCTGGCGGCGGACGAAAGCCCGGAACTGGCGGCGCGTTATCTGGGGGAGGCGGCGAAAGCGGTTTACCTGATGCGCCCGGATCAGCATGTCGCGGCCCGCTGGACCCGATATGACGAGGCGGCGGTGATTGCCGCGCTGAAAACTGCCACCGCGCGCAAGTGAAGGAATTTGAGATGTCTGAACTGAACCTGACCGCAAATATTGCCGGGGCCGATGATTTTTATGCCGAATTGCTGGCCTTACATGACGGCCGCAGCAAGGAAGACAGCGATGCGATCAACGCACGGCTGATCCTGCTGCTGGCCAACCATATTGGCGATCGCGCCGTTTTAAGCGACGCCATGCAAAAAGCGGCCTCCGCCGGAAGCCGTTAAGCCACTTGTCCTGACCTGCCCCACGGGGCCTTGAATAAAAGGAATTCCCGATGAAAATTGAACAGATCCACCATGTTGCCTATCGCTGCCGTGACGCCAAGGAAACGGTCGAATGGTACAACAAGATGCTGAAGATGGATTTCGTGCTGGCGATTGCCGAGGACCATGTGCCGTCAACCCATGAGCCGGACCCTTACATGCATATCTTCATGGATGCGGGCAACGGCAATGTGCTGGCGTTTTTTGAGCTGCCGACCAAACCGGAAATGGGCCGCGATGAAAACACCCCGCCCTGGGTTCAGCATATCGCGTTCAAGGTCAAGGATCGCGACACGCTGCTGGAATTCAAGGACCATCTTGAGGCCAGTGGGGTCGAGGTTTTGGGGGTGACGGATCACTCGCTTTTCCACTCGATCTATTTCTTTGATCCCAATGGTCATCGGGTTGAACTGGCCTGCCCGGACCCGGACGAAGCCGCGATGCTGGAAAAGATGGATGCGGTGAAATGGGATATGCTGGAAGAGTGGTCGCGCACCAAGAAGGCCCCGAAACATGCGGATTGGCTGCATGCAAAGGAGCTGGCGGACGTTTAAGGCCGGCGCTTTTTGGCCTGCGTTCTGACCCCCGGTGAGTATTTCTGGAACAATGAGAGGGCTTAGGGGGCGAGTGGTATTCGGCCCTGATCGGTCAAGGTGAAGGCCGGTCCGTCTTGCAGCACGATGGTGCTGAGGGGGCGGCCAAAGCCCGCGCCGGTGTCGATATTGATGCGGTTGCCGTAATGGGTGACGGTGTCAATCGGGGTGTGGCCGTGGATGATCAGGCGCCCGTGATCGCTTGCGTCGTCGTGGAAAGCCTGGCGGATCCAGAGGAGGTCGTCCTCGGTCTGGTTTTCAAGCGCGATACTGGGGCGGATGCCTGCGTGGACGAAGGCGAGGTTGGGCCTCAGGTGGATCAGCGGCATTGTTTTCAGAAAGGTCTGGTGGGGCTGCGGAACTTTGGTTTTCGCTTCGGCCCAGAGGTCAAGCGGGTCGCGGGTGGCGGTGACGTCGATGCCGTAGGAGGCCAGAGTATCAAGCCCGCCAAGGCGGGGGTGCAGCCAGGTATATTCGGGCCTTAGGCACGGGTCGCGGTCACTGGGATCTTGCAGGAAAATCTGAAACATCCGGTCGTGATTGCCTTTGAGGGTGATCCAGTTTTGACCCAGTGCGACCCCAGTAATCAGATGGTCGATCACCCCGGCGCTATCGGGGCCGCGATCAACCAGATCGCCGACATGGATGGTTTGGGCGTCGGTCAGACCGTGCCTGGCCTGATCTTCGGCGATCATTTTATGCGCCTGTTTCAGCATCTGAAGCTGGCCGTGGATGTCGCCGATGGCGTAGCAGGTTTCAGTCATGTCAGGGCTTTCAGGATCAGCCAGGCGATGATCAGGCAGGCCAGCAGCACGGCCCAGCTGCGCCACAGGGCTTTGACGGCGCGGCGGATGTCGGGGGCTTTCAACTCGCGCTGGCCTTCGGGGTTGACGAAGGGGTCGTCGGTCATTTGGCCGTGATAGCTGCGCGGGCCGGAGACCGCGATGCCAAGGACGGCGGCGGTTGCGGCCTCGGGCCAGCCGGCGTTGGGGGAGCGGTGCAGCCCCGCGTCGCGGCGCATGATGTGCAGGGCCTTGGGTGACAGATGCGCAGCGGCGATCAGAACCCCGGTCAGGCGGGCGGGGATCCAGTTTAACAGGTCATCAAATCGCGCGGCGGCCCAGCCGAAGTCGCGGTGCTTTTCGGTCTTGTAGCCGATCATGCTGTCAGCAGTATTGGTCAGCTTGTAAACCAGAATTCCCGGCAATCCGAACAGCAGGAACCAGAAGGCCGGGGCGACCACCCCGTCGGAGAAGTTTTCCGCAGCACTTTCGATGGCGGCGCGGGCGACGCCGGTTTCGTCAAGCGCCTTGGCGTCGCGACCGACGATCATGGCGACGGTTTTGCGGCCTTCGATCAGGCTGATTTCAAGGCCGTTGGCAACCGCCGTGACGTGGCGCATCAGGCTGTTTTGCGCCAGAAGGATGGCGGCGAAGGCAAGCTCAAGACCCAGTCCCAGCGGCAGTTTGTGGATTACTTGGCCGAGGGCGGCGGCGGGGATCAGCAGGATCAGGAGGGCCAGTATGCCTTTGACCCGGCGGTTTTGGCCCTTGTTCAGGTGCCGATCCAAGGCCCCGACGGCGCGGCCCATCAGGGCGGCGGGATGCGGGATGCGTCGCCAGATCGCGTCGGGATCACCGATGATAGCGTCAAGGGTCAGGGCGAGGATCAGAAGCGACAGCAGGGTCATGTCAGATCGGTAAGGGCGGCTTCCAGCCTTTGCCAATCGGCGGCAGTGCCGGGCAGACCAAGGCGCAGCCAGCGGCTGGAGTAGGGGAAAATCCGGCTAAGGATGTGGTGACGGGCCAGGCCCAGATGCAGGTCTTTCGCATCGGGCAGATCGTATAGGCGGAACAGATCCGTGCCGCCGATGGTGGGGATTTGAACGCGGGCCAGCAGGGTGTCCAGACGCGCGGCATCGGTGGCAAGACGCTGGCGTGTTTCTTTGGCCCAGTCGCGGTTTTCCAACGCTTCGCGACCGGTTTTCAGGGCCGGGCCACTGACCGCCCAGGGGCCAAGGCTGTTGCCAAGGGCCGAAATGCTGTCTGGATGGCCAATGGCAAAGCCCAGCCTGAGACCGGCAAGACCCCAGAATTTGCCGAAGCTTTTCAGGATGATAACCCCGGGATCGGCGGCCAGTTCGATATGGCTTTCGGCTTGGGTCACATCGCAGAAGCTTTCGTCGATGATCAGAAGTTGCGGCGGGTGTGACAGCAAGTCTTCACGGGACCACAGGCGACCATCGGGGTTGTTGGGGTGGACGACGGCGCGCACTTGACCAGGTTTTTCGCTGACCTGCCAGCCCGATTGCGCGAAGGCGGCGGCATGTTCGTTATAGGTCGGCGCGGTGATCTGGACCTGGCCTCTGGGCAGTAAGCCCGGCAGTCGCGCGATCAGGGCCGACGCACCAGGCGCGGCCAGGATATCGGCGGTGTCAGGCACGTGCCAGAAGCGGCGGGCGGTTTTCAGCAGGCCGGATTGGGCGGCGTGATCGGGCAGGGCGGTCCAGTCGTTTTGGTTGAGGTCCGGCACCGGATAAGGGATCGGGTTGATGCCGGTTGACAGGTCAAGCCAGTCAGCCCGATTGCCGCCGAAACGGGCAATCGCGGCGTCAATTCCTCCGCCGTGATCGCGTGGTGCTGTCATTCGCCTGCGGCGTCCAGCACAGGCAGGCGCGACACGAAATGGCCCTTGACCGCTTGTGGCCATTGCTTGAACGGCACCTGGCCGGTGTCGCTGGAATTGTGCAGACGGGCATATTCGACGATGGCAACGGCCTGATCATAGCGGGCCTCAAAATCGCCCATTACATAGGTCAGTTTGCCGGGGCCCTGGATCGCCAGATTGCAACCTTTGCCACAGCCCATCAGGCAGGAATGGCGGCGGGTGCGCAAACCGTCAACACCGCTAGCGGCGGTTTCGATCAGGGTGGCCAGGGCCTCGCCATCGGTTTGGGGGGTGTCCCGCTCGGCCCAGTCGGGGCGCTTGCAAGTGTCGCAAATGGTAATGGTCGTGGTCATGTCAGGGCCTTTGATCCGGAGTTTGTGCCCATCAAACGGATTTTGATGCGCCTTGCAACGGCAAAGGCGGAAATAGCGCTGTGCCGGGAAGGGGCATTAACCGTTTGTTCATTTCCATTACCTAAAAATGATCAGCACTAAAGCGTTTTGCGTTTATCTGATGCAACTTCATCTCAAATCACCCGAAATTGGGGTGATTTGAGATGAACATCAAACGCAAAACGCTCTAATCGGAGGGGGCCGATGCGCGTTTTGATCGTCGAGGCGAACAGCAATCTTGGGGCGCTTTGGCGGGACCATCTGAACCGGCAAGGCTGCGAGGCGCATCTTGCCTCGGGCGAGGCGGAGGCGGTGAAATCCTTGCGGTTTTTCCGCCCGGCAATGGTGGTGATCAACCTCAACTTGAGTGAGGGGGAGGCGCTGCGAATAGCTGATTTTACCGCCTATCAATGCCCCTCAGCGCAGGTGATTTTTGTCACCAGCAGCCGGTTTTTCTCGGACGGGTCGATTTTCAGCCATGCCCCCAATGCCTGCGCTTGTGTCCCGGATTCAATTCAGCCACATGAATTATGCGCAATGGTGGAGCATTGGGGCGCAAGTGTCTAGGTTGCCAGGCTGTCGCGGTGATGCGGCGCGTTCAGGTCCAGCACAGGGTTGATCGGGATGATCCGGTTGGGATTGATGCTGTCATGGCTGTAGTGATAGTGGCGCACGATGTGATCAATGTTAACGGTGTCTGCCACGCCCGGCCATTGGTAAAGTTCGCGCGAATAGGCCCAGAGGTTGGGAAATTCGCGCAAGCAGTTGCGGTTGCATTTAAAGTGTAGGTGATAGACCGGATCAAAGCGGATCAGGGTTGGAAAGAGGCGCCAGTCGGCCTCGGTCACGTTGTTGCCCATCAGGTAGCGGTTGGTTGACAGGCGGGTTTCCAGCCAATCGAGCGTCGCGAACAATTCGCTGACGGCGCTGTCATAGGCGGCCTGGGTGGTGGCAAAGCCGGATTTGTAAACACCGTTATTGAGGCTGTGATAGATGCGGTCGTTGACGGTTTCGATCTCGGCCCGCTGGTCTTCAGGCCAGTAGTCGTTGGTGTTGCCGGTCAGCCCGTCAAAGGCCGAATTGAACATGCGGATGATTTCTGAGGATTCGTTGGAGACGATGGTGTTTTGCGCCTTGTCCCAGAGGATCGGCACCGTCACCCGGCCAGACACTGTCGCATCAGCTTGGGTGTAGATGTCGCGCAGGTAAGGTTTGTCGGTCAGGCTGTCACCGGTCGCGCCTTCATAATCGCGCGCGAAGGTCCAGCCGTCGTCCAGCATGTCGGGATGGACGACATCGACGGTGATGTGGTCGGTCAGGTCTTTGAGGGCGCGGAATATCAGCGTGCGATGCGCCCAGGGGCAGGCGAGCGAAACATAGAGGTGGTAACGTCCGCTTTCGGCTTTGAAGCCGCCGGTGCCGGTCTGCCCGGGGCTGCCGTCCGCAGTAATCCAGTTGCGAAAGCCTGCGGTTGTACGCACGAAAGCGCCGCCGCTTGATT
>CAYXXQ010000059.1:0-12561 GCA_964469075.1 uncultured Rhodobacter sp. | reverse complement strand
CTTTTCAGAACGTTACGCCACCCTCACCAACACCTCATGCATAATTCGGGTTAAAGGGAGGCGTCCGCCATGACCTCAGCTATTGATCGCGTCAACGCGTCCAGTTCCATCCACCAGATGCTGGAAGGGGCGGCGCGCAACTATGGCGATGCCATCGCGTTTGAGAATTACACCAACACCCTCAGCTTTCGGCAGATGGGGGCCTATGCCGATGCGCTGGCAGCGTATTTGCAAACCGAAACCGGGGTCGCCAAGGGGACCAAGGTTGCGCTGATGTCGCCCAATTGCCTGGCGCATCCGGTGGCGACGATGGCGATCCTGAAATGCGGTGGCGTACAGGTCAGCGTCAATCCGATGTACACCCCGGACGAGCTTGAACATCAATTAAAGGATTCCGAAGCCGAGGTTTTACTGGTCTTTGCCGGATCCATTGGCAGTTTTGTCCCCATTCGGGCCAAAACCGGCATCAGCAAAGTTCTGGTCCTCTCGCTCAGCGATTGCGGCCAGACCGCCTTGCCCTCGCCGCCCGTGCCCGAGGGGTTTACCGGCTACACGCTGCTGTCGGACGCCTTGCAAAAAGGCGCCGACATGGCGTTCAGCCCGGTTGCCATCACCCGCGATGATCTGGCGTTTTTGCAGTATACCGGCGGCACCACCGGGCCTTCCAAAGGTGCGATGCTGACGCATGGCAATATCCTGGCCAATGTCGATCAGACCTATGATCTGGCGCATTCCGTAATGGTTGAAGGCGCAGAGATTATCGTCACCGCCCTGCCGATGTATCACATCTTTGCGCTGACGATTAACTTCCTGTGCTACACCGGGTTTGGCGGCAAAAACATCCTGATCACCAATCCGCGCGACATGGATCAGTTCATGGCCGCGATCAAGGACAGCAAGTTCACCCGGATCAATGGCGTCAACACGCTTTATGCCGGCATGATGTTGCATCCTGAATTTGCCAAGGTTGATTTCAGCCAACTGAAACAAGCGGTTGGCGGTGGCACTGCGACAATGAAAGCGGTGTCTGACAAATGGCAAAGCATCACGGGTCGGCCGATCCTGGAAGGCTACGGCCTGTCCGAAACCTCACCGGTTTTGACGATGAGCCCGCCGGAATGGGCCGAATTTACCGGCACCATCGGGATCGACGTCAAAGACACCGAAATCAAGCTGCTGGACGACGACGATCAGGCCGTCGCTGACGGGGAGCGCGGCGAACTGGTCTGCCGTGGCCCGCAGGTGATGTCGGGTTACTACAACCGGCCCGACGCAACCAAAGCGGCCTTTACCGCCGACGGGTTTTTCCGCACCGGCGATATCGCCATTCGCGATGATCAGGGACGCTTGAAGATCGTTGACCGCAAGAAAGACATGGTCAATGTCTCGGGCTTTAATGTTTATCCCAACGATATCGAACAGGCGGCCAGCAAATGCCCGGGCGTTCAGGAATGCGCCTGCATTGGCGTGCCGGACGACAAAACCGGCGAAGCGGTGAAATTGTTCGTTGTCCGTTCACCGGAATCCGATGTCAGCCCAGAACAAATCATCGCATTCTGTCGCGAGCATTTGACAGGCTATAAGGTTCCAAAGCAGATTGAGTTTATTAGTGAAGTCCCAAAATCAGCCGTCGGCAAAGTATTGCGGCGTGAATTGCGGGACGGGCGATAACGGGTGCGAGGGGGCATTTGATCGCTGTAAATACGGATGGCTGACGGTCCAGAACCGGCTGATGGCCCGCCGAAGTAAGGAGCGAGACATCATGTTCAAAACATCCCTGACCACCCTGATTGCAATCACAGTCGCCACAGTCCTGCCGGTATTAGCCGGGCATTTCGGCGGTGCCGCCAATGCTGAAGTCGTTGATTCCAAAGTTTTATTCCGCGCCAAAGCCTGGGAGGTCAGCGTCGTTGAGTTTGACGACGGCAGCTATGCCTGCGCGGCCGAGGTTGGCAGCAAGTCCTCATCCTTTTTGATCTGGGCCGATACCGGCAGCAATGCCAGCTTGCAGTTTTACAATTCAAACTGGCAGTTTGAACCTTCGACCGCCGATGTCACGGTGCGGATTGATCGTCGGGCCAGTTGGACGCTGAACGATTCCTCGCTTAAGCAAAACAGTGTGTTTTTTACATTACCGGACGAGGATGCCTCCTACCGGTTTCTGCGCGAAGTAATGCGCGGCAATGTGCTGAACCTTTACAGCAGTTCCGGCAGCCTGATCGAACGCTATTCACTGGCCGGTTCCAACGCGTCCATTCTGAAACTGTCGGAATGTGTCGATGCGCTGAAATCGGTTGATAAGGACAGCAACCCGTTCAACTAAAGCCATATCCCCAGGGTTGCAGCCGTGCCAAAGGGCAGGGGCCAGGTGGTCTGAAGCGGGCGGGTGCGCCGGTCGGTGAATATTTTACGCTTAAAACAAAATGCTTGTCATGCTGTCGCACTTGGCCAATGATTGCCCGGCAAGACCTTGATTCCTCTTTGCTGGCGATGCCGGCAGTCCGGCGGGATACCCCCTTGTCAGATGTGCAAAATAATGCAACATTGAATGCAATGAAGCGGATAAATGCTATATAATGCACCAAAGCCGGAATAATTTCAAAAGAGGGACGACTTAGAATAACGTCTTAACGGTACCAACGGGAGGAATACCATGAAAAGACTACTGACAGCGGCGCTTGCCGCAACGATGTTGACGACCCCGGCCCTGGCGGCCGAAGTCAAGATCGGCTTCGTCACCACGCTGACCACGGGTGCAGCGATCATCGGCAATGACATGAAGAACGCCGTGGATCTGGCCGTCGAACATATGGGCGGCAAGATGGGTGATCTTGACGTCAACGTGATCTATGGCGATGACGGCTTCAAACCGGAAACCGGCAAACAGGTCACAGACAAGCTGGTGAAGCAGGATGACGTTGATTTCGTCGCCGGTTTCATCTGGAGCCACGTTCTGCTTGCGGCCCGTAAATCGGTGCTGGATGAAGGCAAGTTCCTGATTTCAACCAATGCCGGTCCAAGCCCGGTTGCCGGTAAACTGTGCCACGAAAACTTCTTCTCAACCTCCTGGCAGAACGACCAGACCCCAATGGCTTTGGGTGAGGTTCTGAACCAGAACGGCGTGAAATCACTTTACATCATGGCGCCGAACTATGCTGCTGGTAAAAACATGGTTGCCGGGGTTGAGCGGACCTTCAAAGGCGAAATTAAAGGCAAAGACCTGACCAAATGGGGGGCTGACGCGCAGCTTGACTTCTCAGCTGAGCTGGCAAAAGCCAAAGCCTCGGGTGCTGAAGGCCTGTTCGTGTTCTACCCCGGTGCTGCCGGTGGTGCGTTCATCAAACAGTATCAGCAAGCTGGCCTGAAAGAGATTCTGCCGCTTTATACCGTCTTTACCATTGACGGTCTGGCCCTGCCGAAGCTTCAGAACGCCAACTTTGAATCGGTGCTTGGGTCACGTACCACAGGCCATTGGGCCCCCAGCATGGACAACGCGCAAAACCAGCGCTTTGTGGCTGATTTCAAAGCCAAGTTTGGCGAGTATCCTTCAAACTACGCAGCGCAATCTTATGATGCGATGTTCCTGATCAAGTCGGCCCTTGAAGCGGTTGGCGGCGATCTTGCCGACAAGGACGGTATCCGTGCGGCCATGAAAGCGGCCAATTATGATAGTGTTCGAGGCGACTATACGTATGGCAACAACAACATGCCCATCCAGAATTTCTATCTGATGGAAGTGGTTGCCGATGCCGAAGGTGACTGGACGCTGGATATCGTGTCGACTGTGTTTGAAAACCATGTCGACAGCTATGCTGCGGAATGCGCGCTGAAGTAAGGCCGCGCATCCTGGAAAGACCGTTGGCCGGGGGGAGACCTCCGGCCACATCTTCAACTTACCCTGGATAATTGCCCGTGGACTATGCACTTCTGTTCACCCAGTTGCTCAACGGCGTTCAGCTTGGCCTGTTGCTGTTTTTGGTCGCATCCGGCCTGACGCTGGTTTTCGGCATTCTGGATTTCGTCAATCTGGCGCATGGCTCACTTTATATGCTGGGCGCTTATATCTGCGCCTCTTTGACCTTTTTGACCGGCAACTTCCTGTTCGCGATCGTTCTGGCGCTGCCCTTAACCGGCATCGCCGGCTTTGTGGTTGAGCGCACGATTGCCCGCCGACTTTATACCCGCGATCACCTTGATCACGTGCTTGGAACCTTCGGGCTGATCCTGGTCATGGAAACGCTGGTGCATTTGCTGTGGGGGCCTGCGGGCATCGCCATTCCGCTGCCAGCTTGGCTTGATGCACCGCTTTATCTGACAGACTCGTTGGTTGTGCCCACCTATCGGCTGCTGATTATCGGCACCGGCCTGATGGCCGCCGGGGGGCTGTTTTGGCTGGTGAATTACACACGACTTGGCATGCTGATCCGGGCAGGGGCGTCGAACCGGACGATGGTGTCGGCCCTTGGCATTGATATTCAGATGTTGTTCGCGCTGGTTTTTGCCCTTGGCGCGATGCTGGCCGGGCTGGCCGGGATGCTGGTCGCACCCCTGTCCGAGGCGTCAATTGGCATGGGCAACAATATCATCATCACCGCCTTTGTGGTGATCATCGTCGGTGGAATCGGCTCAATGAAAGGCGCGTTTATCGGCGCGCTGGTGATCGGGCTGATTGACACGCTGGGCCGGTCTTTCATCGACGATTTCTTCAAGATTTTCATGTCGTCCGAGGCGGCCGAAACCTCGGCCCCGGCGGTGTCTGCGATGCTGATCTATATCATCATGGCCGCTATTCTTGCCGTGCGCCCACAGGGCCTGTTCCCGCCGAAGGTGCGCTGATGCCCGAGTTCAAGAAATCAAGCTGGATCACCCTTGGCGCGATGGCGCTGCTTCTGATCCTGCCGCCGGTTTTCTATTACACCGGCAACGCGTTTTACCTGGATCTGGCGACCCGGCTGGTGATCCTTGGCATCGCCGCCACCAGCTTAAATCTGGTGCTGGGCTATGGCGGATTGGTCAGCTTTGGCCATGCCGCCTATATCGGCATCGGCGCCTATGCGGTCGGAATCCCGACCTATCACGAGTTTTACGGCGGTTTCGAAAGCGTGGCTTCCACCAACGGCTTGTTTCAGATCGGCATGGCAGTGGTCATTTCGGCCTTTTTCGCCCTGATCACCGGCGCGATCAGCCTGCGCACCAAGGGCGTCTATTTCATCATGATCACGATGGCCTTCGCGCAGATGGCCTATTACCTGTTCATCTCGCTGGAAGAATACGGCGGCGATGACGGACTGGTGATCGAGATGCGCAGCGAATTGCCGCTGATTGATCTTGATAACCCGATCCATCTTTACCTGCTGTGCTGGGCGTCACTGGCGGGTGCGATGCTGATCGTACGCACCATCATCCATTCGCGCTTCGGCATGGTGCTGCAAGGAGCCAAGGGCAATAACGAGCGGATGGTGACGCTTGGCTATAACACCTACCTGTACCGTCTGGCGGCCTATGTGATCTCAGGCGCGATGGCCGGTTTTGCGGGCGCGTTGATGGGCAACTTTTCCAGCTTCATCAGCCCTGAGATGATGGCCTGGAGCCGCTCTGGCGAGTTGATGTTCATGGTGATCCTGGGTGGCACGGCGACCACGCTTGGCCCGGTGCTGGGGGCATCGGTTTTCATCATCGTGGAAGAAATCATGTCAAGCTTCACCATCTACTGGCACCTGCCATTCGGCCTGATGCTGATCGGCATCGTGCTGTTCGTGCGCGGAGGCTTGATGGGGCTATTCAAAGGCAAGGGGGATTGACATGACAACCTTGCTGCAAGTTTCAAACCTGAAGAAAAGTTTTGGCGGCGTGGCTGCCACCGATGACGTCAGCCTTGATGTGATCACCGGCGAATTGCACGCCATTATCGGCCCCAACGGGGCTGGTAAAACCACCCTGATCACCCAGCTTTCCGGGGCGCAAAGGCCCGACAGCGGCAGCATCCGCTTCAAGGGTAGCAACATCACCCGCTCCCCCGCGCATGCCCGCGCACGACTTGGGATCACCCGGTCGTTTCAAATCACCAGCCTCGTGATGGATATGTCGGTTCTTGATAACGTGTCCCTAGCGGTGCAGGCAAAACAGGGCCATTCCTTTCGCTTTATCAAACCGGCCCGCAAGATCGCCGCGATCCGGGATGAGGCGCGGGAAACGCTGTTCCGGGTCGGTCTTGCCGGCCGGGCCGATGCGCCAACCGTGGCGCTGTCGCATGGCGAACACCGGCTGATGGAAATCGCGATTGCACTGGCGTCGGGCGCTGAACTGATGCTGTTGGATGAACCAATGGCAGGCCTTGGCCCGGAAGAATCCGCCAAGATGGTCACTTTCCTGCAAAGTCTGAAGGGCCAGAAAACCATCCTGCTGATCGAACATGACATGGACGCGGTTTTCGCGCTGGCCGACCGGATTTCCGTGCTGGTTTACGGCAAGATCATCGCCACCGGCACGCCTGACGAAATCCGCCACAATGACGACGTGCGCCACGCCTATCTGGGCGAGGAATAGACCATGCTGAAAATCCAGAACCTCACCACGCATTACGGCAGTTCCCAAGCGCTGTTTGGCATTGATCTTGAGTTTGGCACCGGCGAGGTCGCGACCCTGCTGGGCCGCAACGGCATGGGCAAGACCACGACGATCAATTCGATCATGGGGATTGTCAAAGCCTCGGGCGGGTCTATCTTGTTTGACAAGGCAGAGCTGGTCGGCCGCGCCTCCTTCAAGACCGCCAATCTGGGGATTGGCCTTGTGCCGGAAGGGCGGCAGATCTTCCCAAATCTTAGCTTGCGCGAAAACCTTGTCGCCACCGCCAGCAACCATCTGAACCAACCGGATCCCTGGACGGTTGAGCGGGTCTATGACCTGTTCCCGGAACTGGCGATGCGCCAAAGCTCGATGGGTAATCTTCTGTCCGGTGGTGAACAGCAGATGCTGGCGATTGGCCGGGCCTTGATGACCAACCCGAAACTGCTGATCCTTGATGAAGCGACCGAAGGCCTGGCGCCGCTGGTACGCCAGAAAATCTGGACCGCCCTCAGCCAGATCAAGGGGCAGGACATTTCCATCCTGGTGGTCGACAAAAACCTTACCGATCTCTTGAAGATCGCGGATCGGAATTTCATCATCGAACGCGGCAAAGTGGTTTGGAGCGGCGATTCAGTGGATCTGCGTAAAGACCGCGAGGCCCTGCACCGCTATCTTGGGGTTTAGTTCACAATCAATCGGGAGATAAGCCCATGATGTCGCAGGACAAAAACGACGAACTGACCCTTGTGGGGGCGGATCGGCCTGCGGGTAAGGTGCTGCGGCAATACTGGATGCCCGCCGCCCTGTCGGATGAATTGATGGGCGCGCGGCCTGTCGTGCCGGTAACCTTGCTGGGCGAAAAGCTGGTGTTGTTTCGCGACGACGGCGGTGCCTTGGGGCTGATCGCACGGCACTGCCCGCATCGCGGCGCGGACATGTGTTTTGGCCGTCTGGAAGACAACGGCCTGCGCTGCCCGTTTCACGGCTGGCATTTTGATGTGACAGGCCAATGCGTCGAGCAACCGGGGGAGCCGGAAGGCGCCCGCATGCATGAACAGGTGCAAACAACGGCCTATCCTGTCGTCGAACGCAACGGCATCATCTGGGCCTGGATGGGGCAGGGGGCCGCGCCTGAGTTTCCGCAGCTTGACTGTTTTCGCGCCCCCGAAAGCCATGTTTTCGCCTTCAAGGGGCTGTGGCAATGCAACTGGCTGCAAGCGCTTGAGGTTGGGGTTGACCCGGCACACGCCTCGTTCCTGCACCGGTTCTTGCAGGACGAAGACGCGGGCGACGCCTATGGCAAGCAGTTTCGCGATAAAGCCGCGGGCTCTGACATACCGGGCACCCAGGTTCTGCGCGAATTTCCGCGCCCGGATATCCAGGTTGCCGACACCGATTATGGCATGCAGCTGACTGCGCTTAGGGATTTGCAGAACGGCCAGATGCATGTGCGCGTCACCAACCAGATTTTCCCCTGCGCGATCACCATTCCGATGTCGCGCGAAATGACCATCACCCAGTGGCATGTGCCGATAGATGACACGAATTGCTACTGGTATTCGATGTTTACCAGTTTTGCGGCCCCAGTTGACAAGGTGAAAATGCGCGACCAGCGCCTGCGCGAACATCGCCTGCCGGATTACGCACCCTTGAAAAACCGCGACAACAATTATGGCTATGATCCTGAAGAACAGCAAAGCCTGACCTATACCGGCATGGGCCTTGATATCAACGTGCATGACCAATGGGCGGTGGAATCGATGGGTGCCATTCAGGATCGCAGGCAGGAACATCTGGGCCGCACCGATGTCGCGATCATCCAATATCGCCGCAGACTGCGGGCGGCAATTGCCGCGATGGCGGCAGGCACGCCTGCGGTTTTGCCGATGCAAACCGGGGCAGGTGCGATCAAAGGCCCGCGCTCGGTCGATACGGTTGCACCTAAGGACGGCTGGCAGGATGCCTGGCCAAGGGTTGAGGACGCGCGGCGCAAGGCTTGCCCTTGGGATGCGGGGCTTTGAATGCCAAGCAGTTCCGCCATTCTTGACCGCAGCAAAGGCCTTGCCGCGCAGCACTGGAAGGCGACCCAGTTTGACGCTGCCGAAGACGTCCTGCGCCGGATCACCGATCACGGGATAGAAGCGATCCGCATTGTTTTCGCCGATCAGCACGGTGTGACGCGGGGCAAAACGGTCATGTCCTCGGCCCTGTGTTCGGCCTTACAAAACGGCCTTGGCGCACCCTCGACCCTGCTGTTGAAAGACAGCTCACACGCGACGGTTTTTCCGGTCTGGCAACAAGATGCCGGCCTCGGCAAAGGGGTTCTGACGGGGGCCGCCGATATCCTGATGCTGCCGGACCCCGGCACCTTCAAAACTCTGCCCTGGGCTGACAAGACCGGCTGGATGCTGGCCGATATCTATCAGGCCGATGGCCAGGAAACCGGCCTGTCGACTCGGCGGATTTTGAAAGACGCGCTTGGCCTTCTGGCCGCACGCGGCCAGAATTTCATCACCGGCCTTGAGGTGGAATTTACCATCCTTGAAGTCACCGATCCCAAGCGCGACCATGCCAGTGGCGATTTCAATCACGCCCCCCCGGAAACCCGGCTGTTAAGCCACGGCTATCAACATCTGACCGAAGATCGCATCGACCGGCTGGACGATATCCTGACGCAATTGCGCCGCCACGCGCAGGCGCTGGGCATGCCCGTCAGATCGGTGGAGGCCGAGTTTGGCCCCTCTCAGGTGGAGTTTGTGTTTGACCCCCTGCCGGGGCTTCAGGCCGCCGACATGATGACCCTGTTTCGCAATATGGTGAAGCAGGTCTGCGCGAGGCAGGGGCTGCACGCGACCTTCATGTCGCGCCCGGCTTTCAAGAACGCGATGGGCAGCGGCTGGCATTTGCATCAGTCGCTGGTCGATATGGCGACCGGTGCAAACCTGTTTCAACCGGCCCCCGATCAAGCGCTCGCACCCACAGCCAGCAGCTGGATCGCTGGCCTGTTGGCGCATGCAAACGCGGGCTGTGTGCTGAGTACGCCAACGGTCAATGGCTACAAACGCTACCAGCCTTTCGCGCTGGCACCCGACCGCATCCAATGGGGCCGGGACAATCGCGGCGCGATGCTGCGGGTTTTATGCAAGCCCGGCGACACCGCATCGCGGATCGAAAACCGCGTGGGGGAGCCTGCGGCCAATCCGTACCTTTATATTGCGTCACAAATTCTGGCCGGGCTTGACGGCGTTGACCGCGCTTTGATCCCGCCAGCACCGGTGGAACAGCCCTATGCCGACGATGCGGATTTACTGCCCCGCGATCTAGGCAGCGCGCTTCAGGTATTTGAAACCAGCGATTTCTGGCGGCAGGCACTTGGCGATGGGTTTGTGGACTATCTGGCGCATATCAAACGCGCCGAATGGCAGCGATTTTTGGCAACCGTATCGGAGTGGGAGCAGCGTGAGTATTTCTCGACCTTCTGAAACACGCACACCCCAAGCCGACCACGACAAACAGGAGAACGATCTTGCGCACTGAAAACGGCAATGCCGCCCTTTATTTCGTTGACCGCCACCGGGGCGGCCCGCTTGCCGAAAAATCCGCCTTTGTCGAAGGCGTAGAAGGCGGGCGCAGCCTGACCTATGGCGCGCTGGCCGACCGGTCAGACTGCATGGCGTCGCTTTACAGCCGCCACGGTATCCGGCGCGAAGACCGCGCGGCGATGCTGGTTCTGGACACGGTTGAGTTTCCGGTGATCTTCTGGGGCAGCCTGAAATCCGGGGTGATCCCGGTGCCGCTGAACACGCTGCTGGCACAAGATGTTTATGACGCGATCCTCAAGGACAGCCGCGCGCGGGTGCTGTTTGTCTCCGCCGCTTTGTTGCCGGTGGTGCAGCCAACATTTGAAGAAAACCCGTTTCTGGAAAAGGTTTTCGTCATCGGTGGCGACGCTGGCGCCTATTTCGATTTCACCCATGAACTAGACGTCAGTTTCCGCCAACCGATGGTCACGGCGTCACCGGATGAAACCGCGTTCTGGCTTTATTCATCGGGATCAACCGGGCAGCCCAAAGGGGTGCGGCACATTCATTCCAGCCTTCAGGCCTCGGCCGATACTTATGGCGCGCAGGTGTTGGGCATCCAACTGGATGATCTGATTTTCTCCGCCGCAAAGCTGTTTTTTGCCTATGGTTTGGGCAACGGCATGACCTTCCCGATGGCCGTGGGCGCGACCGCGATCCTGTATCCGTTGCGGCCAACACCCGAGGTCATGTTTGACGTAATCGCCCGGCACAAACCGACGATCTTTTGCGGTGTGCCAACGCTTTACGCGGCAATGGTCGCACAGATGGGCGGCAAAGCCCCGCCCGGGGCCGACCATATCCGCCGGTCGATTTCCGCAGGTGAAGCGTTGCCCGAAGAGGTCGGCAAAGGCTGGAAAGCCGCCGTCGGCACCGATATTCTGGACGGGGTCGGATCGACCGAAATGCTGCATATCTTTCTGTCAAACGCGCCCGGGGATGTTGAATACGGCACCTCGGGCGTGGCGGTGCCAGGCTACGACCTAAGGGTCGTCGATGAAGCGGGCGAGGAGGTCGCGCCCGGCACTATCGGCGAGCTTCTGGTCAGCGGCCCGACCGCTGCGGATAATTACTGGAACCAGCGCGACAAAAGCCGTGCCACCTTTGAAGGCAACTGGACCCGCACCGGCGACAAATACGAAAAGCGCGCCGATGGGCGGCTGATTTATTGCGGGCGCACGGATGATATGTTCAAAGTCTCGGGCATCTGGGTGTCGCCGTTTGAGGTCGAACAAGCCCTGATTTCGCATACCGCAGTTCTTGAGGCAGCGGTCGTCGCCCATCGCGATGCGGATGGCCTGGAAAAGCCCAAAGCCTTTGTTGTGCTGAAAGACGGGGCCTCCGCCGAAGGGCTTTCCGAGACCCTGAAAGAGCTGGTGAAACAGCAGATCGGCAAGTGGAAGTATCCCCGCTGGGTCGAAGTGGTGGACGAGTTGCCAAAAACCGCCACCGGCAAGATCCAACGTTTCAAGCTGCGGGATTAGGGCATGAACTGGCAGACGGGCAAAACACAGTTTGTCGATGTGGCGGGGGCGTCGCATGAGGTCTGTTGCTGGGGGCCTAGCCCGGATCAGGCGGCGACGCTGGTGCTGCTGCATGAGGGCCTCGGCGCAGTCAGTTTGTGGCGCGACATTCCCGAAACCTTGGCCGCGATGACCGGCTGTGGTGTGCTGGCCTATTCGCGACGCGGCTATGGTCAGTCCGATGCCGCCGATCTGCCGCGCTCGCTGGATTACATGACCCGCGAGGCGCTGGATGTGCTGCCGCATATCCTGGACGCGGCCGGGCTTGGCCGGGTGATCCTGATCGGCCATTCCGACGGGGCCTCGATCGCGGCGATTTATGCGGGCAAGTGCAGGGATCCGCGACTTGCCGGGCTGGTGCTGATCGCGCCGCATTTCTTTGTTGAACCCGGTGGCCGGGACGAGATTTTGGCGGCAAAAACCGCCTTTGAAACCACAGACCTGCGCACCCGCATGGCGCGGCATCACAAATCGCCGGACAACGCCTTTCTTGGCTGGGCCGATGCCTGGCTGAACCCGGTGTTCATGGGCTGGAATATCGAAGATGTGATCGACGGCATCACGGTGCCGGTCCTCGCCATTCAAGGCGCGGGTGATCAATACGGGACGATGGCGCAGATCGACAGGTTGCAGGCGGGCGTCAGTGGCCCGTTCAGGCGGCTTGATCTGGACGATTGCAAACACGCACCGCAGTTTGAGCAGCGCGAAAAGACCCTAAGCGCGATTGCTGAATCTGTGGATGATATGCAATATAATGCAAGTGATGGGTTCGAAATGCAGCAGAATTGACGTTGACTATGTATTATATTGCACTATACAGTCGCATAGAACAGGGCAGAGGGATTCTTCATGGCTAAAGTAATCGACTTTCAGACCGACCCGTCGAAATA